>NZ_JBHVHQ010000006.1:0-38524 GCF_042800135.1 Streptomyces sp. NPDC057654
GCGCTTCCGGACATTACTCGGGCCAGGCCAGGGCGGCGGCCGCGGAGACCCGCCATCACGCTCAGGAGTCGCGGCGCGCCGCCAACGCGGCCTCAGCGCTGGCCTCCCAGTCGGCTCGCTTTGCCGACGAGTCACGGGCTGCCGCCGCCAAGGCCGCCACGCACGCCGAGAACGCCGCGGAAGCGGCCGAGGACGCCGCAAAGCACGCCGGTGATGCCAAGACCGCGAAGGACAAGGCGGCCCGGGACGCTGCTGCGGCCAAGGTGGCAGCCGACGCCGCCACTGCCGCGGTCACCACCGCCAAGAGGGTCTTCGCCCTGGCACGGGAGACCGAGGCAGAGGACCTCAAGACGCGCACCGCGGCCGCGATGGAACACGCGGAGTCGCAGAAGGCGTCCCTTGACGAGTTCACCGCCAAGGCCGCGCAGTCGGTTCTGGAAGGTCAGGGCATCCGGGACGACACCGCCGCCTTGGCTGCCCAGGCCGCCAAGCCCGATGCCGACGCCAAGGCTCTCGCCGTGAAGGGCCGTGCTGTCGCGCTGCGCACCATGAAGTACTTCGGCTCCTGGCGCCAGGACGCCGCCGCCCGGGCCCTGTCCGGCGACGATGCCGACGTGCTGGATTACCTGCGCACCGGGTGGAAGCAAGCCGAACAGGACGAGACGCGCCAGCAGGTCACCAACCTCAGCAGCACCAGTCCCTACGAGGCCGTACGCACCGGTGCCGCTGAGGTGTTGAAGGACGGCACGCCGGATCAGATCCGGGACTTCTACACCGTCGGCCAGTACAAGGTCGCGAACATCGAATACCGCGTCCTCATCGGCAAGATCCACAACACGGGCGGACCAAGCGTCAAGGAGGCGGCCAAGAAAGCGCTTGCCGACGGCAGTCCTGATGCCATGCTCACCTTCCTCAACAGCGGCCAGTACCAGGCGCGGCATATCGACGAACGCGTCATCGCCGGCAAGCTGATCAACAGCGGCGGCCCCGAGATGCAGGCCGCGGCCAAGACCGCGCTCGTCGGATCACCGGACCGGCTGCACGACTTCATCGAGGTCGGCCAGTACATGGCCGACCGCAAAGACCAACTCGCCGCCACCCATATCAACCAGGTCCAGCGCCTGATCCACGAAGCCGACTTGGTCCAAGCCAAGGCCCAGCAGAACCGCTGGCTCGCCGCCGAGGCCGCCGCCCAGGCCGAGGACGCCAACGACCAGGCACAACAGGCAGCGAACCAGGCAAGCAAGTCCGCAGACCAGGCCGACCAGTACGCCGCCGAAGCCCGCGAGTCCGCGGAGCGCGCGACGGCCAGCGCCGACAAGGCCGCTGAATCCGCCGTCACCGCACGCAATGCCGCTGACCGCGCCAACCACGACGCGATGGCCGCGGAAGAATCCGCCGCGCAAGCCGAATTCTCCGCCGACTACGCACGCAGCTCCGCTGTCACCGCCAGGGGTGCCGCCTCGGAGGCCCACGATTCGGCGCTGGCCGCCGGCAAGAGCGCTGAGGAGGCCAAAAGACTCGCTTCCGAGGCGTGGACCGAAGTGGTCAAGAAGCGGGAAGCCGAACTCGCTGAGGCGCGCCGCCAGGCCGCGGAAGAACGGAAGAAGAAGCGGGAGGCCAAGCCGAAGAAGCCCTGCATCCCCTACCAGTCCCGCGACAACCTGCCCCCGTGCATGTTCGCCGTCGCCGGCGGATCCGACCTGTACTACTACGAGGATCTGACCGTCGACCCGACGATGAAGGAAGTCGCCTGGGAACTCTTCGGCCTCAACGATGCCAAGAAGTGCATCAAAAACCCCAATTTCGTCGACTGCGCCATGGCCGCCATCACGTTCATGCCCGTCGGCAAGGGCGGAAAGCTGCTCAAGAAGGCTGAAGAGGGCGTCGAGGAAATCGCCGAAGGCTCCCGCTACGCGAAGGCCCGGAAGTGCTTCCAGTGCTTCCTGGCCGGCACCAAGGTCCTCATGGCGGACCGTTCGGCAAAAAACATCGAGTCCGTCAGAGTTGGCGAACGGGTCGTTGCCACGAACCCAGTCACCGGGGAAACCACTGGTCGCAAGGTGACCGACCTCATAGTCACCGAACATGACAAAAATTTCAACGAACTCACTATTAACACCCGCCACGGCAGCGAGCGGCTCACCGCTACATATGAACACCCCTTCTGGTCGCCCTCTCGCCATACGTGGGTCGAGGCAGCCAAGCTCAAGGCCGGGACCACACTGAGAACTGTTGACGGCAGCACCGTCACCGTTCAAAAGAATCGCGCCTACACCGAACACGCGCGAACCTACAACCTCACCGTGAAGGAACTGCACACATACTATGTGCTCGCCGGCCGGACGCCGATCCTCGTCCATAATGCCAACTGTGACGCCGGCGACGCCCTCAAACGGTGGCAAAGCAGGAGTTTCACGTTCGGAGATAATTTCTTCCTGCTCAGAAAGAAGGACCTTATCCACATCCTCGAAGAGCACCATCCAGCCTACCTTCGGGGCAACACGGCCGGAAAAACCTACTTCGACAAGCGGATGAGCATCGAGGATGTCCAGGATGCAATATCTGCAGTATTGAGAAAAAATCAACGGAAGCTGAGCGACCCAGAATACGCCCAGGGGAAGTGGGACAAAATATACGGAGAATACCAGGGGCGTCAATACGTTCTCGGATTCGGGGACGGCGTAGTAGGACAGTTTTACCCGCTTCCGTAGGCCTCCTGGAATTACAGGCCAATCAAGACAGATGGGGAACCGATGGCAGTGCGAGTAAGAAGTTTCGTCATCTCCGCCTCTGGGGAACTCGAATCGATCGATACCTGTGATATCGAGTTCCATCGAGATCGGCGGACCCAAGGGGGCATCGAGCTCTACGTCGATGACACTCTGGTTCTCGGACGCAAAGAAACCGACACCGTCGATGCACTCTGGTCCTTGATCCTCACCTATATCGAAGGTTTCCAGGCGGGAAGTACGGGAGTGGTCAATTTCCCGGAGCGCAGGTTCACATTCAGCCTGACGAGAATGCCCCGAGGGAATGTCTTGGTGAGGTTCACAGACCGCGAGGTCAAGCGCACAGCTTTGGGTCGCGAGAAGGAAGTCCTAGAAGCTCTGACGTCAGGCGCCGTAGAATTTTTCAACGCGGTTCTAAATTCCTCCCCCAAGGACGAATGGAGTTACCGGAGGGACTTCAATACCGCGACACGCTTGCATGATACTTACTCAAGCGTTGACTGATCCGCCCGGGCCGACACTCGCATAAAGAGTCAGAGCATTACCCGAGGCCATGCTTCCCCAATTCAGTGGTGGCAAATAAATGTCCCGCCAGGCAACTCCTGGCGGGACATCTGCACAAGCGGGATGGAAGTGATTGACGGGAAGGTCGGGCTCGGCGCCTCGGGCGGCTAAGCGGCTTTCCAGAAGTCCTGTCGGTAACGCGTTGGGAACCAGGGGCTTGTCCAGGGGGCGGCAGTAGCCAGGTTCTGTCCGGGTGCGCGGTGTCGGAAGAATGCATGGATCTGCCGCTTGCGGCCGGGCCAGGAGACCGCGGTGTCCGCGATGAAGGTCTTCAGTGCGGCCCAGACCCGTTCGGTCAGGTTGTCGTGCGGGCTGTAGCGGGCGCTGAAGAACAGGTGCATCCCCGGGTGGGCAGCCAGGAAGCCGCGGACCGTGCGGGCGTGCTGGATCTGGTCGTTGTCGCAGATGACCGCGATCGCCGGGGCGTGTGGGTAGGCGGCCAGAAGTTGTTCGAGCAGGGTGAGGAAGTCGGCCGCACAGCGGCGCCCGAGCCGGTAGAAGAACATGCCGCTGGTGATCTCCAGCGCGCCCAGTATGGTCACCTGCCGGTTCTTGCCGGGGGTGGGAATCTCGGGGCGGTGGCCGGGCAGCGTCCAGCGGGCGCGGACGTGCGGCAGCAGGTGCACATGCGTTTCGTCGGCGGTGAAGATTTTCGCGCCGTCGGGCAGCATGGCCATCCGGCGGTGCAGGGCTGCCAGCACGGTCTCCCGGTGCGGATCGCTGCGGGCGATCAGCTTCGGCCTGCGCCAGAGGGCGGTCTGGCGCAGGCGCCGGTAGAGCGTGCGGCGGCTGATTCGTGGCGCTCCCAGGTGGCGGTGGAGTCGGCGTAGGGTCCACGGCCAGGGCCGTTGAAGGAGGGTGGCGATCCGCGCGGTCAGCAGGCTGCCGCCCAGGCGCGGGCGGCACTGCGGGGCCGGTCGTCCAGGCCGGCCACGCCGCTGGTGTTGAACCGTGTGAGCCGGCGCCGCACCGTGGCCGGGTCGTACTGCAACAGCACTGCTATCCGTGTGGGTGGCAGGCCCTGCAGGGAGAGCAGCACCATCACCGCCCGGATCGTCGACCGTCCTGGGCCGCGGAGCAGGCGGCGCAGCCTATCGCTTTCGCCGTCGGAGGCGTTGGCGAACACGGTGGGTGGGCGCACACTGACCACGACCTCGTCGGGCGGGCGGACGATGCTGACACCTCGATCGAACGCCCGATGAGCTGTGCTGAGATTTGTGGAGTCCCTGATGCCAGGGTTACGGTCCTGGCGAAGGAGATCCACCAGCACCATGCCAGCACCCCGTAAATACCCCGATGAACTTCGTGAGCGGGCGGTCCGCGAGGTCCGCGCCCCCGGCCGCCCGATCGCGCACGTCGCGAAGGACCTCGGCATCCGCAAGGAGGCCCTGCGCGGCTGGGTCCGCCAGGCGAGGCCGACCATGGCGAACGCGACGACCGGCTGACCACCGCCGAGCACGACGAGCTCAAACAACTCCGCAAAGAAGTAGCGGAGTTGAGGCGGGCCAACGAGATCCTCAAAGCCGCCTCGGTGTTTTTTGCCCAGGAGATCGACCGTCCCCGGACGAGGCCGAGCAGGTGATCGACCATCTGCGTGCGAACGGTCTTGGGGTCGATCCCGTCTGCCGGGTGCTGGAGCTGTCGCCGTCGACATACTTCGCCCGCAAGAAGCGGCCGAAGTCGGCCCGCCGGCTCCGCGACGAACAGCTCATGCCGGTGATCGAGCAGGTCCACGCCGAGTCCGGCGGCACGAATGGGGCCCGCCGGATCACCCGCGCACTGCGGCGCAACGGCGTCGAGGTGGCCCGCTGCACCGTCGAGCGACTCATGGCCGAACGCGGTCTGGAGGGCGTGATGCGTGGCCGACGGCGCCGCACCACGATCCCGGAGCCGTCGGCGCCCCGTCCGCCGGACCTGGTGGACCGCAACTTCACCGCGGCGCGGCCCGATCAGCCGTGGGTGGCTGACATGACGTATGTCCGCACATGGTCGGGCCGGGCATACGTGGCGTTCGTACTGGACGTGTACTCACGGATGATCGTCGGCTGGCAGGTCGCCGACCACATGCGGACCGAACTTCCCCTGGACGCCCTGGAGATGGCGCTGTGGAGACGGAGGATCAAGAAGGACTCCGGCCTCATTCATCACAGCGACAGGGGTTCGCAATATGTGTCGATTCGATACACCGACCGGCTCGCAGACATCGGCGCCTCCGCGTCGGTCGGATCCGTCGCGGACTCGTACGACAATGCCATGGCCGAGGCTCTGAACGGCACTTTCAAGGCCGAGCTGATCGAGATGCAGGGCCCCTGGAAGGACCCCACCCAGGTCGAACGGGCGATCTTCCAGTGGATCACCTGGTACAACGAAGAACGTCTGCACTCCGCGCTCGACTATGTGCCACCAGCCGAGTACGAACGCGACTTCCGGCAAAGCCAGGAACGAGTCCCGCAGTCCGCCTGAAACAAGATCGCCGGACTCTACGAAAATCGGGGCAGCTCAGTCGCCCCTGCCCTGGCCGCTCTGGACCAGGGGCGACCGTTGCCCGCGCCTTTTGACGATCTTGAGCACGTCTGAGACCTCATCAATACCGACGAGCGAGTTCCGCGGAGACCGTGTCGCAGCCGCACATGGCTGTTCCCGCTCTGTTCGCCGCTACGGGGCCCGATCCGCTCCAGGCCGCGCTTGACGCTGTCTACGCCGCGGTCACCGCCTACGGCGAGGACTACCGTCGTCTGCTCGACGAGGTGGGGGTCGTGGCCCGGGGAGGCTGAGTTCGGCGTACGGACGCCAGGTCGGCCGCGAGTTCGGCGCGCCAGTGCAGTGTGCTGCGGGCGTACTGGATTGGCTGGGCGGCGGCGCGTGGGGGTAGCTGTATCAGGCTTTGCAGGGCGTCGGCCGCGGCCTTGCGGCGCCACCAGGTCAGCTCTTCGCCGCGGTTCAGCGTCGGCGGATCGCCGTGCTTCCCGCCGAAGTTGAGGCGCTGAATGGCCTGGGTCTCGGCGAGTACGGCGCGCAGCCGCATATCCAGCGGGGAGCCGTCCGTCAGCGGTCCCGTCCAGCCGCGGTCGAGGTCGTCCAGCGCTTGGCCCACTTCCGGATATGCCGCCAGGCCGTTCTCGTCCGCGAGGCGTCGTACTTGCTTGGCCAGTGCGGACCTCAGCTGTTCGTCGGGGAACCCGGTGATGATGTCGCCCAGGTCCCCTCCGGGCGAGGAACCGCGACGCGGGTCGTCCAGGAACGGCAAGATGTGGGCTGCGGTCAGGGGGCCGTTCAGTGCGTGGTCGTCGAGGTCGATTCCGACTTCGGAGCGCAGCATGCCGCGCAGGGCGTCGAGACGTTCCTGTTGGGTGAGGGAGGGGCCGGAGAAATTCAGTCCAGCGCGTTCCTGGGCGGCTTGGAGGAGGTCCTCGCGCATCTCCCGGCCGAGCAGATTGGTTCCGAGTTCGCTGACGATCTTTCCGTCGCCGAACATGTGCATCCGGATGTCGGCTATCTGCAGGGACACGGCACGCGTGCCGGCCGACAGCCTCCGCAGGGTTTCTTCGCGCATGCCGTACCCGGAATGCGCGATGGGGTCCTGCCGCTCCTCGGCGGCGAAGACCCATTCACCGCCCGTCGCCCGGCCGACGCGGATAACGGGCAGGCAGCGCCTCCCTACAGCCGCCACCGCTTCGTCACACGACCAGGAGTTCGGTGCTTCGTCCAACGCACCGAAACGGCGGAGGAGTTCTGTCTCGTCGATGCCGTGGACAAAGGTCAGGCAGGTGTAGCGGTACGTGCCGTCGCGGCGGGTGTTCTGCCACGGCCCCGGGACGGGCTCGGGCTCGGGCTCGGGCTCGGGTTGAAGTGAAAAGGACCCGATCTGGGGCAGTTGTTCTTCGAGGGCGGGCTCCGCGATGGCGGCCGCCCTGAGCCCCAGCAGCGATCGCGGGTCGGGGTGAGATTCCTCCCGGTGCCGGTTGTCGTGTTCCCAGAGCAACTCGCCGTTGAATGCGATGGGGACGTATCCGGCGAGCGCGCGCCCGGATTCCAGGCAGGTCGCCACTTCTTCCAAGTAGGCGCCCAGCGAGGGCGCCAGACCGAATCTCACGCCGTCGTATTCGCTGAACCAGCCGATGGCGCCGAAGGAATCGCCGGGACGGCAGTCCATGACCATGCCGTTGACGTCGTCGTCGGTGATGAAGAGGTAGTCGTGATGCCAGTAGTCGTCATGTCCCTCGCCGTCGCCGTCGCCGTCCAAGTCGGCCAGGAATTCGCGCATCATCAGCGTGCGACCGCTGATCTCGGCCGGCCCCATCGGCGCCCCGCCCGGAAATCTGAAGGAGCCGCCCACACCCCGGCACAGGAGAGAGGCGGCCAATTCCTCGGGGAAGGGAACGCCGAGCTCCCGCCCCGCCTCTTCGATTTCCTCCGGCTGGACCTGCTCGCAACCGGCTCGCGCGTTACGGGCGTTGCCCCGCAGCCAGCTCCCCACCCGGTCCCAGGCGGCCTCCACCCGTCGCTTCCCCACGCCTGTCCTCACGCCCCTCACCCCTCGCCACTGCCGCGGTCATGATCACCGGCTTGTCGGCGGATGGCCGCGACAGTCGGCCCCGGCACGATGCCACATGGATCCGCTGGGCGGCGGTCCAGATTTCTCACCCAGTCCATGATTACTCTCTGCAATGGTCGGGCAGGATCACCCACAGTTGGGGCGGGACGGGGGCCAGTGAGGGGTGTCCCACTCTGACGTGCTGGGTTTATGCCCTTGAGGGTCACTCGTGGGCATGGTGTTCGCCGGGGGATCTAGCGCTCAGCATCCCCTATGTGCGTCACTGTGTGTAGCGGGTGGATCCGCCACCCGTGCGAATCGGAAGGTGACCGTGATGAGCGAGACGCTGCACATCGAAACCGCCGACGTCTACGAGACCCCCGTGCTGGCCGAGGCCGGCGACTTCGCCGAACTCACCCAGGGCCCTGGAGGCGACGTGCCCGAGGGCAGCGGCTCGCTACGCCTCCTCTGGTGGTAGCCGAACCGGTGCCTCGGTAGCCGCCGTTCGAAGCGCGGGTGCCGGTGCGCGGCCGCTTCTGCGGTGCGGATCGGCGCCCGTTGCCCGATCGGATCGCGGCGCTGCCGGCGAGGGGGTTTGAAGGCCGTGTGCGCACACGGCACGCGTAGTGGTGGGGATGCGGGCAATGGGGCGCCGGGGGGTGTCCGGGGAGGAGTGGGGACGTGTCGAATACGGCATCGGGGTGCTGGTTCGTAGTGCTTCCGGACGCGGAGTTTCCGCCCGGTCTGCTGGCCCGGTTGCGGGACCGGGCAGCCGACGAGGTGGACCATCCGTCGGGGCGGCCGTGGCTGCTGGGTTCCTGGGCGGCTGAGGAGATGGCTCTGGCGCGGGCAGGGAGCCGGCTGTTGGCTCTGTTCGGCGAGGCGTCGGCGAGCGCCGCCGTGCTGAGGGTCCGGCTGAAGAAGGTGCGGGGCCTCACGGACCTGGAGAGCGCGCTGGCCGGGGTGTACGGCAGTTTCCATGTGGCGGCGTCCATGGCGGGGCACGGGTACGTACGCGGGAGCGCCTCCGGGGCCCGGCGTCTCTACCGGGCCGACATCGGCGGGGTGACGGTGTGCGCGGACCGCGCCCGGACCCTGGCCTGGCTCGTCGGCGCGCGGCCGGACACCGCGCGCGTCGCCGCCCACCTGGCCTTCCCCCAGCTGCCGCACCCGCTGGCCGGGGCGTCGATGTGGACCGGCGTGGAGGCCGTGAGTCCAGGGGACGCGCTGTGCACGGAACCGGGCGGAAGGGGGCGTACGGCCGGGTGGTGGCAGGCGCCGCCTGCTGAACTGTCGCTCTATGAGGGCGCGCGGGGGCTGCGCGACGCCTTGCGGGAGGCCGTCGCCCTGCGGGTGCGGCCGGGCCAGGTGCTGGGGGCCGACCTGTCCGGCGGCATGGACTCCACTTCCCTGTGCTTCCTGGCCGCCGAGTCCGGTGCGGCCCTGGTCACCGCGACCCTGCACTGGAGCGCCGCCGGCAATGAGGACCGGGAGTACGCGCGTTACGCCGCCGAGCGGCTGCCCGGAGCCGAGCCCCTGGAGTTCGTGCCCGAGCATCTGCCCGCCTGCTTCACCGGGCTCGACGCACCCCGCCATCCGCTGGAGGAGCCCAACTGTCTGCTGCGCGACCGGGCCGTCCAGCAGCGTCTGGCGGGCGAGTTGCGCAGTTGGGGCGCCGTGCTGCGGCTGTCCGGGCACGGCGGGGACCACGTGGTGGTGCCGCCCGTGTCCTACCTCCACACGCTGCTGCGGCGCAGCCCGCGCGCCGCGCTGCGTCAGACGGCCGGGTTCAGGGCGCGCGGGCGCTGGCCGCTCGCCGCCACCGCGCGCATGCTGCTGGGCCACCGCTCGTACCCCGCCTGGCTCAGCACAGCCCGGGGCCGCCTGCGCGAGGGCGCTCCGACCGGCGGGGCCCCTGAGGTCTGGGGGCCGTACCCGCGCCTTCCGGTCTGGGCGAGCGCGCAGACCGCCGAGCAGGTCGCGGCGCTCCTCGGCCGAGCGGCCGAGCGGGACCTGCCGCTGGCGGCGGAACCGGGCCGGCACGCCTGGATCCACCAGATGCGCGAAGCCGGGCGCGTCGCCACCCTGCTGCACGAGGCCGGCGCCGAGGCGGGACTGCCCACGCACAGCCCGTTCTGCGACGACGCCGTACTCGACGCCTGCCTGGCCGTACGGCCCGAGGACGCGGGCAGCCCCTGGTCGTACAAACCACTGCTGGCCGCCGCGATGGACGGCCTGGTCCCCGAACACCTCCTGGACCGCACCTCGAAGGACCATTGCAGCGCCGAATGGCACCACGGCCTCAAGACCCACCGCCGTCATCTCGCCGCCTGGGCCGACACCTCCCTCCTGACCGCCGCGGGCATCACCGACCCGCGCGCTCTACGACAGGCCCTGCTCAGCCCCGGCCTGAACACGGGCGGCGCCGCCGAACTGGAGAGCACACTGGGCGCGGAGGCATGGCTGCGCGAGGTGGCCGCCCACCCCGAGCCCGCCTACCTCGCCCCTCGCCACCACCAGGAGGAGCCCTCCGTTGACTCAGCTGCGCACTGACGTCGCGTGCTGTCCCACCGAGGACGGCATGGTCCTGCTCGACGAGCGGGACGGCCGCTACTGGCAGCTCAACGCCACCGGGGCCACCATCGTCCAAGCCCTGTTGAAGGGCGCCACCCCGCAGCAGATCGCCGATGGGCTCGCCACCGCCCGGCCCGTCACCATGGAGCGCGCCCACGCCGATGTCACCGCCCTCATCGACCACCTCACCCGCACCGGTCTGGTGGTGACGGGCCCGTGAGCCAGGTCCTCGACACCGGGCCGGACCGCCCGCCCCCGGTCCGCCGCCTCGCCGCCCGTACCGCCGTCGGCGCGGCCCGGCTGCTGGCCCACCTGCCGCCCCGGCGGCTGAGCGCCGTCCTCCGCACCGCTCGGCGGGGCGCGGCGCCCGCGGACTACGCCACCGCGCTGCGGGCCCGCCAGGACGTGACCGCGGTCAGCGTCCTGTGCTCCGGTCGGTACTGCCTCCAGCGCTCCCTGGCCACCGCGCTGTTGTGCCGTCTCGGCGGCACCTGGCCCACCTGGTGTACGGGCGTACGGACGCCGCCCTTCGCCGCGCACGCCTGGGTCGAGGCGGACGGCCACCGCGTCGGCGAGCCCGAGGAGGCCGCCACCTACCGCGTCCTGCTCACCGTTCCGCCGCCTTGACCGCCGCCTTGACTGGCGGGTTGACCGACGGGTTGACCGGCACCTTGACCGACGGGTTGCGAATTCCGCAGAACTTGCCTTGCAGAGCAGGGCTTGCAGAGGGGAGGAGGACGAGGGCTCGTGGCGGTTCGTCAGCGGGTGGGGGGATTGCCGGTGATGTTCCGTACAGGGCGGGTACCAAGGGTGGGGACGGAGGAAAGGAGTTCCCACCATGCCGCGAGCCGCTCCACGCGAGACCGTCCGCGACCTGCTGGACGAGCACGGCCGTACGTTCGCCCACGAGGCGGGCATCCGGCTCCGGAACACGCCGCAGCCGCTCTACCGGCTGCTCGTGCTCTCCGTGCTGCTGAGCGCCCGCATCCGCCACAGCATCGCCGTCGACACCGCGCGGGCACTGTACGAGGCGGGGCTGCGCGATCCCCGGCGGATGGCAGAGGCCAGTTGGCAGGAGCGGGTGGACGCCCTGGGGAAGGGGGGCTACCGGCGCTATGACGAGAGCACCGCGACGCGGCTCGGGGACGGCGCGGAGATGCTGAGGGAGGAGTACAGGGGGGACCTGCGCCGGATGCGGGACGCCGCGGGCGGGGACGTCGCCGAGTCGCGGAGGCGGCTGCGCAAGGTGCCGGGGCTCGGCCCCGTCGGCGCGGACATCTTTCTGCGGGAGGCCCAGGGAGTCTGGCCCGAGGCCGCGCCCTACCTGGACGCCAAGGCCTTGCAGGGTGCGCGCCGCCTCGGGCTGCCGGACAGTTCGAAGGCGCTCGTCCGGCTGGTGGGCGACGGCGACCCGGCCGTCTTCGCCGCCGCGCTGGTGCGCGTGGCCTTGCAGAAGTGATGGCGGGGCGGGAGTGGCCGGGCCGCGGGGAAGCCGGCCGCGGCGACGTGCGGTGCGGGGGCATGTCCGGGCTGAGGACGGGTACGCGGGGGACTTCCCGTCCTGTGCGGAGTTCGCCCAGGACCGCTGCCCGAACCCCTACGCGATGACAGGACTCCCCCATGAACACGCCCATGGACTTCCCCTCCGGCAACGGCCTCTCCCCCGCCCAGCAGGCGCTCAACGCCCTCAACGAGAACGCCCAGGACGTGGCGGCCCTGGACACGCTGGCGGGGAGCGACGTACTGATTCCCGTTCCCGATGAGCTGAGCGACGCGCAGGAACCCGACTCCGGGGACGTGGTCCTGCCGATCATGGAGCAGCCGGGCGGGGCGCAGCTGGTGCCCGTATTCACCTCGGAGCTGCGCATGGCCGAACTGCTGCCGTCCATCTCCCGCTACCGGATGGTGCCGCTCGGCACGCTCGCCGAGCAGTGGCCCCCCGGGGAGCTCTCTCTGGCCATCGACGCGAGTTCGCCCGGCGGCCTGACCCTCGACGCCCAGGGCGTACGGACCTTGCTCGCCCGGCCGCGCGGCTGAACCCGCACGACTGAACGCGCATGGTCGGCGTCGCACGGTCGGCGTCGCACGGTCGGCGTCGCACGGTCGACATCGCACGGTCGGCGTGCGGGGCCGCCCGCTCGTACGCCCGTATGCCCGGACGTACACGTACACGTACGCGGCCGAAACCCGACGGGGCGGGGCCCGGTTGAGGCCCCGCCCCCGCTCCTCTCGCGTTTCGCTACTGGTCGGGTCCGGTGCCCGTTTCCGGGGCCGGGCGGACGCGGCGGGAGGCGAGGAGGGCCAGGAGCCGGGCCACCGCTCCCGGTCGGCGCGAGGCCGGGACGGGTGCTCCCTCAGGGGGCCCGGAGACAGCCTCAGCTCCGGGATCAGCCGCGGGTCCGGAGGCGGAACCTGCCTCTGATCCGATTTCGTGGCCCGGTGCGAGCTCGGGCCTCGTCTCGGGTCCCGCCTCAGGTGTCGGCTCCGAGCCCCTCTCGGAAGCGGGCCCGGAAGGGGAAGGTGAGTTGGGGGAAGGGGGCCGGTGGGTCAGATAGGACTGGGCGCGCAGATAGCCGTCCAGTCGGCGCCAGGGGTCGGTGGGCATGCTGCCTCTTCTGCTCTCGTGGCTGTCGAACCGAGGGGCAGGCGGCTTTTCCGCCCGTGCGGGCGGGGCCGCGGTCCTCTCAGCAGCGCAGGACGGGGCAGCGGGCGTGGGCGGCCGGGTTGGCGGCCCGGCCGGGGCGGGGCGGTACGCCGGATCGCGGTGGGGCGGGCGCGTGGCCGCGCCGGTCTGCCGGGCGGGGGTCGGTACGGCGGCCGGCGCGGCCGGGGCAGGCGGTGCGGCGCTGCCCGTCAGCGCACGTGGCGCTCTCGTCGGTGAACCGCTCGGCCTCCACCACCGCGGCGGCGGATTGCGCCGGGCCGGTGGCGGTGGAGGCGCGCGCCGCCAGGGGCTCCGCGCCGCACAGCGCGAGCAGTGCGGCGATCAGCGCGGCGGCGGCAGCGCGCGCGGCGGACCGCCACACAGGTCCACCCCGCCCAGTCATGTACCAAGAGTAGTCACGCGATTACCCTTTGCGCGCTCCTTCGAATGGGGGAGAACACCCACGACGAGCCCGGCCAGGGCCGCGACGACGCCCACGGCGGCCACGGCGGGCCAGCCGCCGCTCCCCCAGGCCACCGAGCCCGCGAGCGAGCCGATGGCGATGCCCAGGAAACGGAGAGTGAAGTAGAGCGTGTTGAGGCGGTTGTGAGCGGACTTGTCCAGCGTGAAAAGGGAGGTCTGGCAGACGACCTGGCTGCCCCAGACGCCGATGTCGAGGACGACGACTCCGGCGATCAGCCAGGTCAGGCTCGTACCGCCGGGCAGCAGCAGCAACCAGCCCGCGATCACGGTGACGATGAGGGCGCCCATGCCCAGGCGCGGGCCGAGGCGGTCGGCGAGCCGTCCGGCGGCCGGTGAGGCGAGCGCGCTGGCGGCGGCGACCAGGCCGAAGAGGCCGACCTCCGTGGAGCCGTAGTGGTAGTCCTGTTCGAGCAGGAAGGTCAGGGCGGTCCAGAACGCGCCGAACGCGATCCCCACCAGCCCGCCGGAGATGGTGACCCGCCGGATCAGCGGGTGGGATGCGAACAGCCGGGGCAGCGATGCCAGCGTCGTGCGGTAGCGGACGCTGCTGATGGGCGGGGCGGCCGGGAGTACGCGCCAGAGCACGCAGGTGAGCAGCAGCGTCAGCGCGCACGAGCACCAGTAGACGGCGCGCCAGCCGGCCAGTTCGGCGAACGATCCGGAGTACGCGCGCGACGCCAGCACGCCGATCAGCAGTCCGCCCTGGATGGTGCCCACGACCCGGCCCCGGCGCTGGTCGCCGGCGAGTGCGACGGCCAGCGGCGCGACCAGTTGCGGGATCGGGGAGAGCAGGCCGACCAGGAAGCTCGCGATGATCAGCCACCACGCCGTGGGCGCCACGGCGGACGCGGCCAGGGCGACGGTGGAGGCGGCGCCGAGGCGGAGGATCAGACGGCGCCGGTCGTGGCTGTCGCCGGCCGGGACCATCAGCAGGATTCCGGCGGCGTAGCCGAACTGGGTGGCCGTGGGGACGGCCCCGAGCGCCTCGGGGCTCACGTGCAGGTCCGCGGCGGCCGACCCCAGCAGCGGCTGGTTGAGGTAGACGTTGGCCGCGGTGACCGCGCTGGTCACGGCCAGCAGCACGGTGAGGGGGCGGGTGAGCCGACCGGGCTCCTCGGTCAGGTCGGCCAGGCCGGCGGTGTCCGTGGCGTCAGCCATGTCGGGCCACCCCCCGCCCGTACGCCGTGGATTCGTACGCCTGCGATGCGCGTACGAAATACATATGCGGGGGCTTACGGGCTGGGCTGGTACGAGCCGGGGCGACGACGGGCGCACCGGGGGGCGCCGGGGCCGGCCGGCTCTCGTTCAAGGTCTCCATCACGTGGGTCCACGCTATGGCGGCCCCCGCCTGACATGCTTTCGCTCCTACGCCATCACCTATCGAGAGTGCGCCAATGTACGGGAAGAGCGAGGACCGCGACGACTACCAGCGGGTCCCGCGGCCGCTGGCGGCCATGGCGCGCGATCTCCCCGACGGCCACCACATCCCCGCGCACCGGCACCGGCGCGCGCAGTTGATCTACGGAACGACGGGGGCGATCACCGTCGTCACCGGCCACGGCACCTGGGTGGTGCCCGCCACACGCGGCGTGTGGGTGCCGCCCGGCGTCACCCACACCATGAGCTGTACGGGCGCGGTGCGGATGCGCACCCTCTACATCGAGCCGTCCGCGGCCGCCGCCCTGCCCACCGAGCCGACCGTCGTCTCCATCTCGCCGCTGCTGCGCGAGCTCATCGACGAAGCGACCCGGCTGCCCGTCGAATACGCGCCGGACGGGCGCGACGGCCAGGTCATGGCGCTGCTGCTGACCGAACTCGCCCCGCGCCCCGTGCCGGCCCTGCATCTGCCCGCCCCCGACGACCCCGAGCTCGACGGGCTCTGCGCGGCGATCCAGCACGACCCCGGCGGCCACTGGACGACCGCCACCGCCGCCGCCCACGCGCATCTGAGCCCACGCAGCCTCCAGCGCCGGTTCGCCGCCGCCACGGGTATGTCGCTGAGCCACTGGGTGCAGCAGGCGCGGCTGATCCACGCCGTCATCCTGCTGGCCCGCGGCCTCCCGGTGACGGCCATCGCCGCAGAACTCGGTTACGCGACGCCCAGCGCCTTCACGGCCATGTTCCGCCGGGCGCTCGGGACCTCGCCCACCGCCTACTTCGCCGACCAGCGGGAGGCACGGTCGTAGGCGCGGCCACGCCACCGCCCGCAGGACCACCAAAACATGCCATAAGCGCATACCGCCGCGTACGCCCCAACTAACCCTCGTTTGGGGTCTTGTAGGGCCCCGGCAACGAAATTTGCACGATACACGCGGTGCGTAAGATGCACAGCGCCCGTGCCGTCACCGCCTTGCGCGCTGGACCTGAAGCCGGCACCCGAACAGTTTGGAGGCCGCGCCAGCATGCCGCCCCGGATATCCCCGGCCCACGCCAGGGCCGCACACCCCCAGGACGCCGCCGGCGCCGCACCACACAGCTCACCTCACAGCTCCCCGCACAGCGAGCAGCCCGAGGTGGGCGGCGGCTTCGTGACGGTGCTCGCGTTCTGCGGCATCGTCGTCTCGGTCATGCAGACGCTGGTCGTCCCGCTCGTCGCCGACCTGCCCAAGCTGCTGCACACCACGACGTCCAACGCGTCCTGGGTCATCACCGCGACCCTCCTCGCCGGCGCCGTCGCCACCCCCGTGATGGGGCGGCTCGGTGACATGTTCGGCAAGCGCCGCATGCTCATCGTGGCCCTCGGCCTGCTCGTCGTCGGCTCGCTGATCTGCGCGCTCACCTCCGACCTGGTCCTCATGGTGATCGGCCGGGCCATCCAGGGCGGCGCGATGGGCGCGATCCCGCTGGGCATCAGCATCATGCGCGACGAACTGCCGCCGAAGCGGCTCGGCTCCGCGATGGCGCTGATGAGCTCCTCGCTCGGCATCGGCGGCGCGCTGGGGATGCCGGCCGCCGCGTTCGTAGCGCAGCACAGCGACTGGCACGTCCTGTTCTTCGGCTCGGCCGGGCTCGGCCTGATCGCGGTCGCCCTGGTCCTGCTCGCCGTCCCCGAGTCGGCGCTGCGCGCGCCCGGCCGCTTCGACATCGTCGGCGCCATCGGCCTGTCGGCCGGGCTGGTCGCCCTGCTGCTGCCCATCACCAAGGGCAGCGACTGGGGCTGGGGCAGCCCCACCACGCTCGGGCTGCTCGGCGTGGCCGTGGTGATCCTGGTCGGCTGGGGATTTTTCGAACTGCGTACGTCCAATCCGCTGGTGGACCTGCGCACCACCGCGCGCCGCCAGGTGCTGCTGACCAACCTCGCCTCGATCCTGGTCGGTTTCTCCTACTACGTGATGTCGCTGGTCTTCCCCCAGCTGATCGAACTGCCCAAGGCCAGCGGATACGGGCTCGGCCAGTCGATGGTCGTCGCGGGGCTGTGCGTCGCCCCGATGGGCGCGGCGATGATGCTCGTGTCGCCGCTGTCCGCCCGTATCAACACGACCCGGGGGCCGAAGGTCTCGCTGATGGCGGGGCTCGTCGTGATCGGCGCGGGGTACGGCGGCGGGATGGCGATGCTGGACTCCGTCTGGCAGATCGCCATCGTCTCGGCGGTCATCGGCACGGGCGTGGGAATCGCGTACTCGGCAATGCCGACGCTGATCATCAGCGCCGTGCCCGCCGGGGAGACCGGAGCGGCCAACGGGCTCAACACCCTGATGCGGTCGATCGGAACCTCCACATCCAGTGCGGTGGTGGGCGTGATCCTGGCCCGTCAGACGACGCGGCTGGGGTCCGTCGACCTGCCGAACATGACCGCGTTCCGGACGGCCATCGGGGTCGCCTGCGCCGCCGCGGTGCTGGGGCTGCTGATCGCCTTCTTCCTCCCGGCGCGGCGGGCGGCGGCGGTGGCCGCGGCCGCCGATCCCATCGAGGCGGCGGTCCCGGCGGAGGCGGTGGGGGACGACGCGGACCCGGCGCACCCCGCGGAGACGGCGGCCGAGGCCGCTCCCCCGGCCGGCCGCGTGATCCACGGCCGGGTCCTCGGCCCCGACGCCGCGCCGGTGCCGGGCGCCGCGGTCACACTGATCGACACGGCGGGCCGACAGCTCGGCCGTACGCTCAGCGACGGCGGCGGCCGGTACTCCGTGGCCGCCCCGGAGGCCGGTTCCTTCGTGGTCATCGGCTCGGCGGCGGGCCACCGGCCGCGTGCCACCACCCTCTCGGTGGCCGACGGTCCCGTGGCCTGCGAGCTGCTGCTCGACGGCGGGGACGGCGTGACCGGGACCGTACGGACCGGGGGCGGGCCGGTGCTGGCGGGAGCGGCGGTCACCGCGACCGACGCCCGCGGCGAGGTGGCGGCCTCGGCGGTGACGGGCGACGACGGCGCCTTCGGGCTGCCGCAGCTGGCCCCCGGCCCGTACGCGCTGACGGTCTCCGCCGCGGGCCACCGCCCGTACGCCGTCCAGGTTGAGATCACCGACGGCGCGACGCGGCGGATCGACGTCGAGCTGCCCTCCGCGGTCACGGTGCGCGGCACCGTACGGGACCGGGGCGGGCGGCCCCTGGAGGACGCCCGGGTGTCCCTGCTCGACGCGGCGGGCGACGTCGTCGCGCGGTGTGTGACGGACGAACGCGGCGGCTTCGCCTTCACCGACCTCGCCGACGGCCAGTACACGGTGCTGACCGCCGGGTACGCCCCCGCCACGACCCCGATCACGCTCGCCGCCGGCCCGGACCCGGCCGCCGTCCGCCAGGTCGACTTCCTGCTGACCCACGGCTGACGGTCGTCCGTCGACTGACGGTTGACGGCCGGGCTCGTACGAGCGACAGCCGACCGGGCCCGTACGAGCCGCCGGGCGACGACCAGCCCCAAGCGCGCGCCCCTGGCGTCTCCCCTGCCTCCCCCGTCCCCTCAGCCCCGCCGCCCACCAGCCCCATTCACGGCGTCGCGCCGGGGCAGTAGCGTCGGGGCATGGCTGACGTACACCGGTCCGTTGCGGACACGTCCCCCGAGGAGCCCGACGCGGGGTGGGGGGCCGAACCCCGTGCCTGGGGATGGGTGTTCGGAGCGCGGGAGGTGGACGAGCCGGAGCACGGGCCGGCTCTCTACACCGACTTCGAGAAGGACTGGGACGCGCAGCTCGCGATGATCCACCGGTGGGCGGAGCGGAACGGGTACGCCCGGCCCGGGTACGACATGTGGTCCGTCATGCGGCCGTCCGGCCGGATCGCGGCGTTCCTGCGGAGCGAGGGCATCCGCGTACTCGTCATCCCGGGCGCCGGCATCCGCGACCGGATGCGCGACACCTGGGAGGACTGGCCCGGCACCATGGCCGAGTTGGAATCGGCGGGAGTCGTCGTGGAGATCGCCGAGTAGCGCGGCCCGTGCCCCCGCCGCTCCCCGTCCCGGACGGCTGCCGTCGGCGATAAATGAGTAGTGCGTGGCCGGAGGCGCCGGGATACTGCCCGGATGCCCACTGAGACGCCTGCGCTGCTTCGACCTCGTGCCCTGGTATCCGGAGATCTCGTCGCCATCGCGGCGCTGTCCGGGCCACTCCATGACAGTCAAATGCCGGGACTCGAACAGGCGGTGGCCACGCTGGAACGCATGGGGTTCCGGGTACGTTGCTCGCCGCTGCTGAAAGCGGGACAAAGGCACTGGTGGAGTGCGGCCCCGCCGGCGGAGATCGCGGAGGAGTTCAACGGTCTGCTGCGGGACCCGGAAGTGCGCGCGATCATCGCGCACGACGGCGGGCAGACCGTACTCGGCTACCTCGATCTGATCGACGTCGAGGCGATCGCCGCCGACCCCAAGCCGATTCTCGGGTACAGCGACATCTCCCTCCTGCATCTGGTGCTCCACTCGCGCACGGGCCTGGTCGGGTTCCACGCCGATGTGGCCACGCCCGGACTCGGCGAGGCATGGCAGGCCGCGCCCGCGGCGCGCAGGCAGGTGCTCCAGGACCTCTATTCGGCGCTGCTGACCGGCACGGAGGCGATCGGCGCCCTGCCGACCGGGCCGTCGTGGGAGTGCTGGCGCGCCGGACGCGCCGAAGGGCCGCTGATCGGCGGCGTCCTCAATCGCGTCGTACGGACCCAGGCGACGCGTTACGCGCTGCCGCTCGACCGGTTCGACGGCGCGGTGCTGTTCTGGGAGGAGTTGGGCGGCGAGGCGTCCTGGGTCTGGAGCGATCTCCAGGTGCTGCGGCACAGCGGAATCCTCGACCGGATCGCGGGCATGGTCGTCGGCGTGCCGACGGCGATCGGCGGACTGGGCTCGGCCGACGATTCGCCGACCCTTCCCGAAATCATCCTGGACGTCCTCGGCGACCGTGACATCCCGGTGCTGGGCAACGTCGAGTTCGGACACTCCGGCTGGAATCTCCCGATGCCGGTCGGTGTCCGTGCCGGTCTGGACGCGGGACGGCGGACCCTGTCGCTGCTCGAACCGGCGGTCCGGCCGCGCGGGGCGTCGGGACCGGTCGGCTGACCCGACGTCCGGCCGCGCGGGCAGCGGGATCGGCCGACTGACTCGACCGGACTCCGGCACTCCCCCCTCACGCGCGACCGGCAGGGTCAAGAAGCGGGGTCAGGAAGCGGAGCCCGGCACCGGCAGGATCTGCCGCGCCACCTTCCCCGGGTGGCGCGGGTTGTTGCGCCACTCGCGCGGGTAGCCGATCGAGACCTCCACGAAGCGGACGCCGTTGTAGTACGTGGTGCGCGGGATGTGCAGGTGGCCGTAGACGACGGCGGCGGCCCGGAAGCGGGTGTGCCAGTCGGCGGTGCGTTCCGTGCCGCACCACTGGGCGAACTCGGGGTAGCGCAGGACGTCGGTGGGCTGCCGTACCAGCGGGAAGTGGTTGACCAGGACGGTCGGCAGTCCGGGGTCGATCGCGGCGAGCCGCCGCTCGGTCTCGGCGACGCGGGCGCGGCACCAGGCGTCGCGGGTCGGGTACGGGTCGGGGTGCAGCAGCATCTCGTCGGTGCACACGACCCCGGCGTCGTACGCCTGCGCCAGGGCCTGCTCCTTGGTGGCCGCCGTGGGGGTGCGGAACGTGTAGTCGTACAGCACGAAGAGAGGGGCGACGACTACGGGGCCGCCGGGACCGGACCACACCGGGTAGGGGTCCTCCGGGGTGTGCACCCCGAGGTTGCGGCAGATCTCCACGAGACGGTGGTAGCGGGCCTCGCCGCGCAGTTGGACGGGGTCCTTGGGCACGGTCCACAGCTCGTGGTTGCCGGGGGCCCAGATCACCCGCGCGTACCGCTCGCTCAGCGTCTTCAGCGACCACTCGACGTCGGCGAGCTGCTCGCCGACGTCGCCCGCGACGATCAGCCAGTCGGCGGGGTCGTCGGGGCGCAACTCCTCGACGATGCGCCGGTTGTCCTGGTGCGCGATGTGCAGATCGCTGATGCCCATGAGCTTTCCTTGACGCATCAGCCGAGGGTACGTCGGCGGCGCGTCCAGCAGTAGTCCCGATCTCCGGGCCGACACCCGGCCGGCCCCGGCCCGCGACCGCTCCCGGACCGCTCCCGGGATGCGCCCGGCTCGCCGCTCTGCGCACCACACCCCTTCCCGGACCGCTCCGCACTCCCCGGACCGAGCCCTGTACACGACCCGCACACGCCGCTACAACGGGTGAGGGCCCGGTAGCACCGACGACCCCAACCGCCAACGACCTCCGGGCCCGCGGAGGCAGCGATGCGCAGGATCGCGATCGTCGGCGCCGGGCAGGCCGGACTGCAACTGGCCTTGGGACTACGGGCCGAGGGCTACGAGGTGACGGTGGTGTCGGCCCGTACGGCGGAGGAGATCCGCGCCGGGCGGGTGCTGTCCACGCAGGTGATGTTCGGGCCGGCGCTCGCCCTGGAGCGGGCGGCCGGGCTGAACCTGTGGGAGGAACAGGCGCCCTGGATCGACGGGTTGGATCTCTGTTTCGCCGCCGAGCCCGGCGTGCCGTCCTTCTCCTTCTCGACGGCGTTCGACGGGGGCGCCCAGTCGGTGGACCAGCGGATGAAGATGGCGGGCTGGCTGGAGCTCTTCGAGGAGCGCGGCGGGCGCGTCGAGCACCGCGCGGTCACGGCCGACGGTCTTGGGGCCCTCGCCGCCGAGTACGACCTCACGCTCGTCGCCGCCGGCCGGGACGGCCTCGCGGACGTCTTCACGCGCGACGAGCGGCACAGCCCGTTCGACGCGCCGCAGCGCGTCCTGGCCTGCGTCTATCTGCACGGCGTGACGCCCGCCGAGCAGCCCCCGGACGCGGTCGGTCCGCGGATGCGGGTGCTCCCGTCGCGCGGGGTGGGCGAGTGCATCGTGATGCCCGCGCTCACCATGAGCGGCCCGTGCGACATCCTGCTCTGGGAGGCCGCGCCCGACGGCCCGTACGACTGCTGGCAGGACCGTCCCGGCGCGGAGGCGTTCACTCAGCGGTCGCTGGAGCTGATGCGCACGTACGCGCCCTGGGAGTACGAGCGGTTCGCGACCGCGAAGCCCACTGACGTGCAGGCCACGCTCTTCGGCTCGGTCACTCCGGCGGTCCGCCACCCCGTCGCCGAGGTCGCGCCCGGCTCGTACGTGCTCGGCATGGCCGACACCGTCGTCGTCAACGACCCGATCGCGGGGCAGGGCGCCAACAACGCGGCGCACTGCGCGGCGAGTTATCTGCGCTCGATCCTCGACCAGGGCGAGCGCGCCTTCGACCGGCCGTGGATGCAGCACGCCTTCGCGGCGTTCTGGGAGCGGGCGCGGCACGCGTCGGCGTTCACCAATCTGATGCTCGAACCGCCCCAGTACGTGGCGCAGGCCCTGGATGCCGCGTCCCGGCACCCCGAGGTCGCCCACCGGCTCGCCAACGTCTACGTCGACCCCTTCGACGCGCCTGAGTGGATCATGGACCCGGAGCGCACCGCGGCCTATCTGACGGCGGTCGGGCAGCCCTGAGAAACGGCGCGTTCCACAGCGGCCGGGCGGCCCCGAGGGGCGCGAGGTACGCTGGTCAGCGGCAGCGATCACCACCATCCGCCCTTCGCGCGGTGGCCGCCGCCACGGCGGTGGGGCCCGCCGTACCGAACCGCGGCACGGACGCCGCCAACGGTCCCTACTTGCGATGGAGCGCGTCCGGAACCGGAGCCACGGCCCGGCCGGACGCCCGGCGAGTAGGAGGCATGCCCATGGGCCAGTCGCGGCCCCCGGCGGTGGAAGAGCCCATCGACCCCGATGTACCCGATGCGCCTCCGCCCGCGCGGAAGCGCGCCCCGAGCGCCCGCGGGCAGCTCCCGGCCGTCTGCGCCGTGTCCGTCGGCGGCGGCGTCGGCGCGGCGGCCCGGTACGGCGCGTCGCTGCTGTGGCCCACGGGGGCGGGCACGTTCCCCTGGACGACGCTCTACGTCAATGTGGCCGGCTGCGCGGTGATCGGCGTCTTCCTGGTGCTGGTCACCGAGGCGTGGGCCGCCCACCCGCTCGTACGGCCCTTCTTCGGGACCGGCGTGCTCGGCGGCTTCACCACCTTCTCCACCTACGCCGTGGACATCCAGCACCTGGTGGACGACGGCCGCGCCGCGACCGGCCTCGCCTATCTGGCCGCCACCCTGCTCGCCGCTCTGGCGGCGGTCTGGGCCGCGGCGCGGCTGACGCGCCGGGCGATCGGCCGGACACAAGGCCGCACGAAGGGCCGCACGAAGGGCCGCACGAAGGGGGGCCGGGCGTGAACTGGCTGCTGGTCATCGTCGGGGCCATGGCCGGGGCCCCGCTGCGCTATCTCACCGACCGGAGCGTGCAGCGCCGCCACGACTCGCTCTTCCCGTGGGGCACCTTCACCGTCAACGTGGTGGGCTGCCTGGTGCTGGGGCTGGTGACGGGGGCCGTGACCGCCGGGGCCGCCTCCTCCGAGGTGATGCTGCTGCTCGGCACGGGGCTGTGCGGAGCGCTGACGACGTACTCGACGTTCTCGTACGAGACGCTGCGGCTGGCCGAGAGCGGGGCGCGGTTCTTCGCGGTCGCGAACGCTGTGGCCAGCGTCGTCGCCGGGCTCGGGGCCGCCTTCACAGGGGCCGCGCTCGCCCAGGCGCTGTGGGGCTGAACGACCGCACCGGGCCGGGGGCCGCACGCCCCAACTCCCCTGCCGAAACGTCCCGTTAACAGGAATTTACCGGTGAGAAACGCCACAGAACCGATTCGCTGCGGTGGGTAGTGGAGCGGTCGCCGACAGGTAGATGGTAGCTACAGGCAACCTCCTGTACCCCCGTGGCGAAAGAAGTTGATCGCTGTGTGTGGCATCACTGGCTGGATCTCCTACCGACGTGATCTGACGGCTCACCAGGAGTCCGTGGACGCCATGACCGAGACGATGTCCTGCCGGGGACCCGACGCCCAGGGCTCCTGGGTCACCCCGCGCGCCGCCCTCGGCCACCGCCGGCTCGCCGTCATCGACCTCCCCGGCGGAGCGCAGCCCATGGAGGCGCGCACCGAGAACGGCACGGTCGCGATGGTGTACTCCGGCGAGGCGTACAACTACGTCGAGCTCCGCGACGAACTGCGCCGCCGCGGCCACCGGTTCGAGACCGACTCCGACACCGAGGTCGTGCTCCGCGGCTACCTGGAATGGGGCGAAGAGCTGCCCGACAAGCTCAACGGCATGTACGCCTTCGCCATCTGGGACCCGCGGACCGAGAAGCTCGTCATGATCCGCGACCGGATGGGCATCAAGCCCTTCTACTACTACGAGACCGACGACGGCGTCCTCTTCGGCTCCGAGCCGAAGGCGATCCTCGCCAACCCGCTGGCCGCCCCCGTCGTCGGCGCGGACGGGCTGCGGGAGATCTTCTCCTTCACCAAGACCCCCGGCTTCGCCATCTGGGACGGGATGCGCGAACTGCGCCCCGGCCACCTGGCCGTACTCGACCGCAACGGACTGCGCGAGCGCGCGTACTGGAAGCTGGAGGCCACCGAGCACACCGACAGCAAGGAGGCCACCGTCGCGCACGTGCGCGAGCTGCTGGAGGACATCATCGCCCGCCAGCTGGTGGCCGACGTGCCGCGCTGCTCCCTGCTCTCCGGCGGGCTCGACTCGTCCGCGATGACCGCGCTGGCCGCCAAGCAGCTCGGCGCGCAGGGCGAGACCGTGCGCAGCTTCGCCGTCGACTTCCCCGACCAGGCCGAGAACTTCCGGGCCGAGGACATCGCCCCGACGCAGGACACGCCCTTCGTGCACGCCGTGAAGGAGCACATCGACTGCGACCACAGCGACATCGTGCTGGACGGCACGGCGCTGTCCGACCCCGCCGTGCGGCGGGCCGCCGTCGGCGCCCGCGACCTGCCGGTCGGCCTCGGCGACCGCGACAACTCCCTCTACCTGCTGTTCTCCGCGATCCGCGCGCAGTCCACGGTGGCGCTCTCGGGCGAGTCGGCGGACGAGGTGTTCGGCGGCTACCCCTGGTTCCACGACGAGCGCGCCAAGGCGCACGCCTTCCCGTGGATGTCCAAGGGCACCACGCTCGACCTCTCGGGCGCCCTCTCCGGCGAGCTCACCGCGAGTCTCGGCCTCCAGAGCTACCTCGACGACAGCTACTCCTCGGCCGTCGCCGAGGCCCCGCTCAAGGACGGCGAGAGCGGCCACGAGAAGCGGATGCGGCAGGTCTGCTATCTGCACCTGACGCGCATGGTGCAGACGCTGCTCGACCGCAAGGACCGGATGAGCATGGCGGTGGGGCTGGAGGTCCGGGTCCCGTTCTGCGACCACCGTCTCGTCCAGTACGTCTTCAACACCCCCTGGTCGCTGAAGACGTTCGACGGCCGCGAGAAGAGCATCCTGCGCGAGGCCACCCGCGATCTGCTGCCGGAATCCGTCGTCCAGCGCAAGAAGAGCGGCTACCCCGGCAGCTTCGACCCGCGCTACGTCGCCGCCATCCAGTCCCAGACCATGGACCTCCTGGCCTCCGGCCACCCGGCCCTGGACCTGTTCGACCACGGCCGGGTCCGCGCGGCGGCGACCGCCGACAAGGCGACGATCACCTCCCAGGAGCGCACCCGCATGGAGCGCGCGCTCGATGTGGCCACCTGGTTCGACCTGCACAAGCCCGAGATCAAGATGAACTGACGGATCGCGAACGGACGTTGACGGCCCGGTTCCCCGGCGTACGCGCCGGGGGCCGGGCCGACCGCGCCCGGAGCTCCGGAGAACCGCGCCGACGCACGTAGGGTTAATGCGTGCAAACGATCGAATACCGCCCGATGTCCCGCTGGTGGCTGTGGAGCGCCGCCGTCGCCTCCGCCGCGGGCGTGTTCTCCTTCTGCTGGGTCACGTTCGTACTCGGCTGGGGCGCGCTCGGCGAACACGTCGCCGAACGGCCGCGCGGCAGCGCGCAGAACCAGGTCGCCGTGCTCCTCCTCATCGGCCTGATCATCGCGGTCCCCGCGCTCATGGGCCTCAACTTCGCCGCCGGGCTCACCCGCCTCCAGGCCGACGGCATCCGGATGAGCACCCCGCTGCGGCGCCGCCTCGTCCCCTGGCACGACATCGCGAGCATCTCCGGCGAGGAGCAGGAGAACGGGGTCCCCTGGCGGCGCGGCATCCCCCTGTACCGGATCCGGCTGACGCTCCGCAGCGGCGAGACCTTCTGCCTGCCCGCGCCCGTGAGCGGCGAGTTCGACTCCGCCCTGGAGGCCGCCAAGGGCGAGATCATCAGGCGCTGGAAGGCGGCGACGGCGGCCGTCCACGCGTGACGGCTTCGCGCTCGTAACGGCTGCCCATCCATCACTCCCCCGCCGGCTCCATGGCGCGCAGATGCTCCACCAGTACGCGCCTCAGCTCGCGGGCCGAGCGGGGCGGTGCCACGTCCTTGCGGTGGGCGACCGCGATGGTGCGGCGCATCTCCTCGGCGGGGTCGAAAGGGGTGACGCGCAGGCCGGAGCGGGCGGCCACCATGCCGGGAACGACGGCGAGCCCGAGCCCCGCGCGTACGAAGCCGAGCACCGCGTCCATCTCGCCGCCCGCCACCGTGAACGTCGGCTCGAACCCCGCCGCGCGGCACGCCGCGATGGTGAATTCCCGCAGGTCGTAGCCGCGCCGGAACATGACCATGGGGTGGCCCTGGAGGTCCGCGACGCGCAGCGGCGCCGGGGCGGGGGCCGGGGAGACGAAGGAGGAGACGGCGACGAGGTCCTCGCGGAGCAGCTCGGTGGCGGCCAGGGCGGGGGCGCCGCCCGCGAGCGGCGTGATGATGAGGGCGAGATCGAGTTCGCCGGCGGCCAGAGTCCGTACGAGGTCCTGCGAGCCGCCCTCGTCGACGAGCAGCTCGATGCCGGGGTAGCGGGCGTGGTACGCGCGCAGCACGTCCGGCACCAGGCTCGCGCACAGGCTCGGCGGCGCGCCGAGGCGCACCCGGCCGCGCCGCAGCTGGGCGACCTCCTGCACCTCTCGGTGGGCGGTCTCGGCATCGGCGAGGATCTGGCGGGCCAGCGGCAGCAGCGCCTCGCCCGCGTCGGTGAGGGTGATGTTGCCGCGGGCGCGGTGGAAGAGGTCCGCGCCCAGCTCCCGCTCCAGCGCGCGAATCTGCTGGGAGAGCGACGGCTGGGCCACGTGCAGCCGCTCCGCGGCGTGGGTGAAGTGGCGCGTCTCGGCCACGGCGGCGAAGTAGCGGAGCTGGTGGAGCTGCATCTCTCCAGCATAGAAGCCGCATAGGCATTGGCTATGGAAACGAGCCTCATCATGTCTTGGACGGATCGCGGGCCGCTCCGTAGCGTCGAATTCCATGGCACTGGCGACGCGGCCGGATCGAAGTGATCAACGGCCTCCCCACAAGAACCGGGAGCCCCGGCAGAAGAAGGGGCCCCACAAGGTTTCCTTCGTCCGCTCCGTATGGCGCTCGACCATCGGCAAGAAGGCCGTCATGGCGGTCACGGGCCTGGTCATGCTGGCGTTCCTGGTCGCCCACATGCTGGGCAACCTCAAGATCTTCTTCGGCTCCGGCGACTTCAACGGGTACGCCCACTGGCTGCGCACCATCGGCGAGCCCGTCCTGCACTACGAGTGGTTCCTGTGGATCGCCCGCGTCGGCCTGGCGGCGTCCGTCGTGCTGCACGCCGTGGCCGCGTACCAGCTCAGCCGCCGCGACATCGCCGCCCGCCCCGCGAAGTACGAGCGCAAACGGCGGCGCGCCAGTTACGCGACGCGCACGATGCGCTGGGGCGGGGTCATCCTCGGCCTGTTCATCGTCTGGCACCTGCTCGACCTCACGACGCTCACCGTCAATCCGCGCGCCGAGGCCGGTCACCCGTACGAGAACGTGGTGGCGTCCTTCCGCACCTGGTACAGCGGCGCCGTCTACATCGTGGCGATGCTCGCCCTCGGGCTGCACATCCGGCACGGCTTCTGGAGCGCCGCCCAGACGCTCGGCGCGGGCAGCGCCCGCCGCGACCGGCTGTTCAAGGCGCTGGCCAACGGCCTGGCCACACTCCTCACCTGCGGGTTCATCGCCGTGCCCGTGGCCGTCATGACGGGAGCCGTGAGCTGACATGACCGACAGCAACGGGAGTAAGGACACTATGGACAGCGCCGGTTCCGCGCCCTACGCCGAATACGCGGAGTACGCGGAGTACGCCCTCGGCGCGCCCGTGGCCGACGGCGCGGCGCCCGACGGGCCGATCGCCGACCGCTGGGACCGCCGCCGCTTCGAGGCCAAACTCGTCAACCCCGCCAACCGCCGCAAGCACACCGTCATCGTCGTGGGCACCGGGCTCGCGGGCGGCGCGGCCGGGGCGACCCTGGCCGAACAGGGCTACCACGTCGTGCAGTTCTGCTACCAGGACTCGCCGCGCCGCGCCCACTCCATCGCCGCCCAGGGCGGCATCAACGCCGCCAAGAACTACCGCAACGACGGCGACTCCATCCACCGCCTCTTCTACGACACCGTCAAGGGCGGCGACTTCCGGGCCCGCGAGTCCAATGTCCACCGCCTCGCCCAGGTCTCGGTCGAGATCATCGACCAGTGCGTGGCACAGGGCGTGCCGTTCGCCCGCGAGTACGGCGGGCTGCTCGACACGCGCTCCTTCGGCGGCGTCCAGGTCTCGCGGACGTTCTACGCGCGCGGCCAGACCGGCCAGCAGCTGCTGCTCGGCGCGTATCAGGCGCTCAGCCGCCAGATCGGCGCGGGCAATGTGGAGCTGCACCCGCGCACCGAGATGCTGGACCTGATCGTGGTGGCCGGCCGGGCGCGCGGCATCGTCGCCCGCGACCTGGTCACGGGCCGTATCGACACCTACTTCGCGGACGCCGTGGTGCTCGCGTCCGGCGGCTACGGCAACGTCTTCTACCTGTCGACGAACGCCATGAACTCCAACGCCACCGCCGTCTGGCGGGCCCACCGGCGCGGCGCGTACTTCGCCAACCCCTGCTTCACCCAGATCCACCCCACCTGCATCCCGCGCACCGGCGACCACCAGTCCAAGCTGACGCTGATGAGCGAGTCGCTGCGCAACGACGGCCGCATCTGGGTGCCGAAGGCCAAGGGCGACACACGGCCGGCCGCGCAGATCCCGGAGGACGAGCGCGACTACTACCTGGAGCGGATCTACCCCGCCTTCGGCAACCTCGTGCCGCGCGACATCGCCTCCCGCGCCGCCAAGAACGTCTGCGACGAGGGGCGCGGCGTCGGCCCCGGCGGGCAGGGCGTCTACCTCGACTTCGCGGACGCCATCGCCAGGATGGGCCGGGCCGCGGTCGAGGAGAAGTACGGCAACCTCTTCGACATGTACGAGCGGATCACCGCCGAGAACCCGTACGAGGTCCCGATGCGGATCTATCCCGCCGTGCACTACACGATGGGCGGGCTCTGGGTCGACTACGACCTCCAGACCACCGTGCCGGGCCTCTTCGCGATCGGCGAGGCCAACTTCTCCGACCACGGCGCCAACCGGCTCGGCGCCTCGGCCCTGATGCAGGGCCTCGCCGACGGCTACTTCGTGCTGCCGTCCACCATCAACGACTACCTCGCCCGCAATCCGCACCGCGCGGACGAGGACCGCGTGGATGCCTCCCACCCCGCCGTGCAGGAGGCCGTCGCCGACACCGAGGACCGGCTCAACCTGCTGCTGGCCGTCGACGGCGACCGCACCCCCGACTCCTTCCACCGCGAACTCGGCGAGATCATGTGGGAGTTCTGCGGCATGGCCCGTACGGACGCGGGCCTGCGCAAGGCGCTCGAACTGATCCCCCGGCTGCGCGAAGAATTCTGGCGGCGCATCAAGGTGCCCGGCACCGGCGAGGAATTCAACCAGTCGCTGGAGAAGGCCAATCGGATCGTCGACTACTTCGAACTCGCCGAGCTGATGTGCCTGGACGCGCTGCACCGCGCCGAATCCTGCGGCGGCCACTTCCGCGAGGAGTCCCAGACCCCGGACGGCGAGGCCGCGCGGCAGGACGAGGAATTCTCGTACGCGGCGGCCTGGGAATTCGGCGGCACCGGAACGCCGCCCGTCCTGCACAAGGAAGACCTCGTCTTCGACTACGTACACCCCACCCAGCGGAGCTACGCATGAAGCTCACCCTGCGCGTCTGGCGCCAGCACGACCCCGAGGCCGCGGGCGCCATGGCCACTTACGAAGTCGACGGGATCTCCGCCGACATGTCGTTCCTGGAAATGCTCGACACGCTCAACGAGGAACTCATCCTCAAGGGCGAGGACCCCGTGGCCTTCGACCACGACTGCCGCGAGGGCATCTGCGGCGCGTGCAGCCTGGTCATCAACGGCGATGCGCACGGCCCCGAGCGGACCACGACCTGCCAGTTGCACATGCGGTCCTTCCGCGACGGCGACACCATCGACATCGAGCCGTGGCGCGCCGCCGCCTTCCCCGTCGTACGGGACCTGGTCGTGGACCGGTCCGCCTTCGACCGGGTCATTCAGGCCGGCGGCTATGTCTCCGTGCCGACGGGCGCCGCCCCCGAGGCGCACGCCACGCCCGTGCCGAAGGCCGACGCCGATTTCGCCTTCGAGCACGCCGAGTGCATCGGGTGCGGGGCTTGCGTGGCGGCGTGCCCCAATGGGTCGGCGATGCTTTTCACTTCGGCGAAGGTCAACCATCTGAATGTCCTGCCGCAGGGCACGCCGGAGCGCGAGGCCAGGGTTTTGGACATGGTGGGGGCGATGGATGCGGAGGGGTTCGGCGGCTGTACCAATACTGGCGAGTGCGCCGTTGCCTGCCCTAAGGGGATTCCGTTGCCGTCTATCGCGGCGATGAATCGGGAGTATCTGCGGGCGACGATGCGGGGGCGGTGACGGTCGGTTCGTGGTTGACGGGGCTCTGCCCCGGGCCCCGGTCCTCAAGCGCCGGACGGGCTGAAATAGGGGCAGTTGGTCGACCGCAGCTCTGACGTGGCTGGTCGCGCAGTTCCCCGCGCCCCTTACGGGGCCCGGTACAGGAATTCCTCCATCACCCCCGGCGTAGCCGCGTTCGCGAAGTCCGCTGCTTCGGCGGCGGACATGTCGCGGACGCGGTAGCCGTCCTCCCCGGCCGCCACAGCGGCCGTCGCCGTGACGAGGCCGGACCGGCGTGTGAACGGGGTGTCCGTGAACGTCCAGGCGAGGACGGCGTTCCGGTCGAGGGCGACGGTGTCGCGGCTGAAGGTGCCGGAGCGGATCAGCAGCAGAGGTCCGGTGATCGCGTACCCCAGCGCGCGATAGGCATCGTGGGCGAGCGCCCGTACGACCGGGACCGCCACCAGCGCGAAGCCCGCCGCGCAGTACAGGAGTACGGGCGTGAGCAGGGCGCCCAGCACGGCCAGGGCGAGGGTTACGGGCAGGACGACGCAGACCAGGCCCCGGACCGTACGGCGGCGCAGCGCCCGGCGCGGGTGCGGGGTCAGTTCGCCTGCCCGCATGGCCGCGTCGGGGGCGAGCCCCGCGAGCATGCCGCCGCAGACCCGTACCGCCTCCGCGCGGGTGGCCGGTGGGAGGACCGTGCTGCGCTTGCGGTTCTCGTCGCGGTCGCCGAGGCCGCCGGCCACGGCTCGTACGGTCGCGCCGCCGCCCGCGCGCAGCAGCAGCGGTTCGCGGAGCACGACGCCGCGCAGGCGGGCGCGTTCGATGGAGACGGCGCGGGTGGTCAGCAGGCCGCGGCGGACGCCGAGGGTGGCGGAGTCGGTCCATTCCAGGCGGTAGTTCCACCAGTTCTCCAGGTAGAGCACGACCGCGCCGACGCTGCCCACCGCCGTGATCGCGAGCAGGACGAGGGGGATCGTGAGCCACAGGGCGCTGTTGCCGAAGTCCTCGAAGGCGCGGCGTACGAACGCGAACTTCCAGGGTTCGAGGCCCGTTTCGTGCAGGATTCGGTAGGCGGCGCCGGCCACGGCGAAGACTCCGCCGAAGACCCAGAAGGTCAGCGGCGCGAAGCGCAGACGGCGCGGGTCGAAGGTGGCCAGGACGGGGTCGGTGTGGCGGTCCGTGCCGGCGCGGGCCAGGAGTTCGGCGCGCAGCCGCTCGGCGGCGGGGCGGGAGAGCGCCTCCAGGCGCAGTTGCCCCTCCGAACCGCCGCCGCCCGCCCCGCCCGTACCGGCGCGCAGGACCGTGACGCCGAAGAGCCGCTGCACGGGGTTGGCCGTGAGGTCGACGCTGCGGACGCGGTGCAGCGGGACGGCGCGCTTGCGGCGGGTGAACAGGCCGGTGCGCAGTTCGAAGGAGTCGGCGGTGACGCGGTAGCGGGTGCGGAGGCAGGTGACGAGCCCGGCGGCGGTGACGCACGCGAAGACGGCCGCGATGGCGCCGAGCGTGATCCAGGCGCGGGTGTCGAGACGGCCGCCGGTGGCCAGCGCGGTGAGGGCGAGGGAGCCGAGCGGCGCGCCGAGCCAGGAGCAGTGCACGGCGAGGGTGCGGGGGTCGAGGGTGCGCCAGGGGGTGCGGTCGGCGGTCACGCGGTATCTCCCCGTACGGGTGCGAGTACGAGTACGGGCTGGGCGGCGGCGGTCACGTGGCATCCCCCGGTACGAGCTGCGCGGCGCCGCTGATGCGGTCCGCGAGCGCTTCGGCGTCGGCGGCCCGCAGCCCGGCGATCTTCACGTCGCCCGCCGTGGAGGCGGTGGTGACGGTGACGGTGGCGAGCCCGAACAGCTGCTGGAGGGGGCCGCGTACGGTGTCGACGGTCTGGACGCGCGAGAGCGGGGCGATGCGCCGCTTGCGCCAGTACCAGCCGGCGGCCGCGTACACGGCCTGCTCCCCCACCTCCCAGGCGTGCACGCGGTAGCGCCACCGCGGCATGACCCACAGGTAGCCGAGGGCCGGTACGACGAGGGCGACGAGCAGGAGCGGGGCGAGCCAGGGCAGCGCGCCGGGGAAGAAGAGCAGCGCCAGGACGAGCAGGGCGGCGGCCACGAGCAGTGCCGGGCCGCTGAAGGTGAGCAGTGCCTGGAGGGTCCACCAGCGGCGGGCGCGCGGGTCGACGCGGTGGCGCGGCGGCCGGAGTACCGCCTGTGCGCGGTGCGGTGCCGCCTGGTGGGGCGGTGTCGCCTGGTGGTGCGGTGTCGCTTGATGGGGCGGCGGTATCCGGCGGTGAGGTGGTGGTGTCTGCGCTGCCATCGTCGTCCCCGTAACCTTCCAAGTCATTCGTATTGCGTTGCCGTCAAGCTATAGCAATACGATTGACTTGCAAAGTGGCGGAGCGGTGAGAGGACGGCAGGCACGTGCCCAAGCGGGTGGACCACGACGAACGGCGGCGGCAGATCTCCGAGGCGCTGTGGCGGATCGCCGCCACGCGCGGGCTCGACGGCGCGAGCCTGCGCGACGTCGCCGCCGAGGCCGGCATCTCGCTGGGCCGGCTCCAGCACTACTTCACCAGCAAGGACGAGATGTTCGTCTTCGCGCTGGAGTACATCAGCGGCCTCGGCGAGCAGCGCATCCGCGAGCGCGTCCAGGCGCTGCCCGGCGCCCCCGCCCCGCGCGACATCCTGCGCCACTGCCTGCTGGAGATGCTGCCCCTGGACGACGAGAGCCGCGCCGGGAACCTCGTACAGGTCGCCTACTTCGCGCGAGCCGTGCACGACGAGCGGATGCGCCGCCACGCGCAGGAGGGCGTTCCGGCGCTACGGGCCTTCTTCGCCGCCCAGGTGCGCGAGGGCATGGCGCGGGGCGAGGTCTCCCCCGAGCGCGATCCCGAGGACGAGGCCATGCTGCTGATCGGGCTGGCCGACGGCCTCACGAGCTTCGCCCTGCTGGAGGTGTACGCCCCCGCCGAGGCGCTGCGGCTGATCGACCGCCACCTGGCGGGGCTCTTCTCCTACAACTCCTCGCCGCGCAGCAGCGGTTCGAAGCGTTCGTAGGCGTCGAGGTCGCGGAAGTGCCGGGCGTAGAGGTCGGCGTCGTGGCTCAGGTCCTCGTCCAGGACCGCCGCGACGTCGACGACCGCCCGCAGCCGCCAGCAGATCATCTCGCCGCGTTCGTTGAGGAAGGCCGCCTCGGCGCCGCGGCCGCGCTCCTCGGCGCGGAGCCGCGCCGTCGCCTCGTCCGGGGCGTGGATGAGCGCCACGTCCTCCCGGTAGAGCGGCCGGCGCCCGGGGCCGTCGGCGGCCGACTCCATCAAAATGATCGCCACGTACATGGCGTGAGGGTCTCACGGGCGCGGCGCGGGAGCGCCTCTCACGTTCTCCGCGCCGCGCGATTGCGGCCGCCCGGACCGCGGGTCAGGGCGCGCGCCAACTCGTCCAGGGCGTCCGTCAGCAGCTCGGCGCCGCGCACCGCGACGCCCTCGTCGCCCACCCGCTCCCGCCACTCGTCGAGCACCTCGCGCGGCTGCGACCAGTCCAGTTCCCGGCGCTCCCGTACGGCCTCGACGGCGTCCGGCAGCGCGGCCCGCAGCGCCTCCACGAACCGCGCGGCGTCGTCGTTCGGTTCGGCGTCCTTGTCCGGGAGATGCGCCTCCATCAGCATCGTCACCCGGCCCATGGTGGTCAGCGCGGTCTCCGCCGAGCGCTCCGCGGAGCGCGAGAGCCCCCGGTGCCGTACGGGCTCCTTCTCGGCCCGCGCCGCGATCTGCTCCCAGGCGGTGCGCGCCGCGCGGGTGTCGAGCAGCGACTCCCGCACGCGGCGCGGCGGGCGCGCGGCGGGCTGGGCGAAGAGGCTCAGCACGGCGACGCTGTACCGGCCGCTCGCCTCCAGCCATTCGGCGAGCCGGTCGCGCAGCCGGGGCGTCTCCCAGGCGGGGAAGAGCGCGTACGCGATCAGCGCGAGCACCCCGCCGAGCAGCGTCAGCGCCACGCGGGAGAGGACGGTCTGCGACCACTCGGTGCCCGCGATGCCGAGCAGGAAGACGACGTACGCGCTGATACACGCCGACAGGACGATGTAGCCGGTGCGCAGCAGCAGGTACTGGAGGGTCACGGCCAGCACGGCGAACACCGCGCACACGTACATGCCGGGGTGCACGAGCGCCATCACCGCGCCGCCGACGAGCACGCCCACGAGGGTGCCCATGAAGCGCGCGACGCCCCGCGAGTAGGTCTGGGCGAAGTCCGGGCGCATCACCATGACGGAGGCCATCGGCGCCCAGTAGCCGTGCCCGAACGGCAGGTTGTGGCCCACGACGTAGCCGACGGAGGCGACCGCCGAGACCCGTACGGCGTGCCGGGCGACGGGCGAGGTCCAGCGGGCCTCGCGGCGCAGCGCCCGCAGCGCGACGGGCACGAACCCGGTCATCGTGGTCCGCCGCAGATGCCGCCGCCCGCCTTCGCCGCCCGTGGGGGCGGCGACCTCGACCGGGCCGTCGGTGGAGTCCACGACGTCGCCGAGGAGGGCGATGAGCCGCAGCGCGCTGCGGCGGGCCGCGCCGTGCAGCACCGGCCCGGACTCGGGCACCTCCAGGACGGCCATCGCCTCGGCGGGCAGCCGCAGCGGCTTGCCCCAGCGGATCGCGTGCGCGACCGCGTCGAGTACGGTCCCGGCGGCGCCGAGCAGGTCGCGGGCCCGGTCGCGTTCGGGCCCCTCCGAGGGCGCGCCCACCACCGGGTCGGCGAGCGAGGCGAGCACCGGCCGGACGCGTTCGGCGAGCCCCCGGTAGCCGCTCAACTGGTGCGGCCGCCGTTTGGCCTGACGGGGCGTCACGGCGGCGGCGCTGCGGGCGTCCATCAGCGGCTGCGGGTCGAAGGGGGCGACCGGGTCGTGGCGGAGGCGGCGCGCGTAGTCGGCCTCGGCGGCCAGGGCGTCTGCGAGCGCGTCGCGCTGGATGCCCCAGGGTCTTATCGGGAACAGCACGATGAGCGCCGCCTGGACCAGGCCGCCGCAGGCGATCACGCCCGCGTGCTGGAGCGCGCCGAGGATCGAGGTCGGCAGCGTGACGGTGACGAGCATGACCGCGACCATCTGGGAGGCGACCAGTCCGGAGACCGGGCCGACCGCCCACGCCATACCCGCCAGCAGCGTCCAGACGGCGAGCAGTATGGCGAACCCCACGGGGTGCGCGGCGACCAGATAGCCGAGGAACGTGCTGATCGCGAGCCCAGCGGCGACGGCGAGGGCGAGCACGGGGCGCGGGCGCCAGCTGCGCTGGAAGGTGGCGATGCCGGCCGAGAACGCGCCGAAGGCGGAGGAGACGGCGAGCGTCGGCGAGGCGAGCCAGAGGGCACCGCCTATGACGATCGCGACGCCGCACGCGCCGCGGATGGCGACGAGCGGCTCCAGCCTGGTCCGTTCGATCGTGAGCCCGCTTCGGGCCGTCTCCTTCAGTGCGCTGGACCAGGTCATGATCCGAGAATACGGGTCCGGTCCAGGCCAAACGGAATTATCACGTCCGTCTCACGGGTCACGCACGTCTCACTTACAGGGCCGCTGGACGGCTCGGTCGCGGGGGCCGCCGGGCGGCGCACGTCACTGTGGTTTCGCTACTCCCGTTTCCCTGACGTTGCTTCACCCGGGCGCCGGGTCGCCGGCGTCCCGTCCTCCGGCAGCACACCCGCCTCGCCCGCGGTCGCCGCCGCGTCCCAGACCGTCTGGAACGCGAGGCGCAGACAGCCGGCCAGCGCCGGGTGCTCTATGTAGAGGGTGGTGGAGGAGGCGGCGCCCGCGACCGGGTCCGGCATGTCGCAGAGCACCAGCGAGCCGTCGGCGATGACCAGCTTCAGCGGCAGTTCGGCGGCGAACCGCGCCTCCTCCCCGGCCTCGGCGAAGCTCCGTACGTTCGCGAGCACGGCGGCGTCGGCGAGCGCTCCGGTGGTGTAGACGGCGCGCACGGTGCCGCCCGCCCGGCGCAGCCGCCGGACCGCCTTCACGCCCTCGGCGTTCTCGGCGGGGGCCAGCAGGGGCGGGCGGCAGAAGCTGAGGAGTTCGCGGCGGGCCTGGCGCTGGATGTCGGCGAAGCGCTCGGCGATGGCCTTCGGGTCGCGGAGCACGTCGATGTAGTCGAGGGGGTCGGTGCGCGTGCGCCCGTCCGACCAGATCGGCTGGAGCGCGGCGGCCAGCCCCTCCGACACCCGCTCCAGCCGGTCCAGGGACTCGCGCTGAACCGCCATCAGCCGGGTCAGGGCCAGCTCCGGCGTGACGGCGGAGAACGTGGCCACCCGCCCCGGACTCGTACTGGCGAGCCGCCGCCGGACCAGCGTGTCCAGCACGTCGTAGACCCGCTGGCGCGGTACGTCCGCGGCGCGGGCGACCTCGGCCGCGGTGTACGACTCGCGCGCGACCAGGGCGAGATAGACCCGCGCCTCATACCGCGCCAGGCCGAGCGCGACCAGGTCGCCGACCGAACTCTCGTCCAACTCCATGACAGGACAAGGTATATGCCGAACGTTGCCTCGGCAGAGAAAGGCTTTGCCAGAGTTCGGTAGCCCCTTGGGGCAGGTTTTCACTATTTTCAACGGAAGCCACCACTGAACGGGGTGGCACCCCCAGTGAACGTGCGCCAACCAAGGATTCGAGAGCGGCAAGGAAAATCAGGCTTGTCATGCACTTGACATTCCCAATTTTCCACTCCAAGATCGCCGCCCATCGGACACCCCCCACCCCCCGGAGGGCAGTTCATTGCAAGAGAAGCGAGACAAGCGAGAGAACCGCGTAAGAGCACTGGTGCGCCGCGGCGCACCGGCACTGCTGTCGGCAGCGGCCCTGGTCACCGGCGGCATGGTCGCCGCCACCCCGTCGTCGGCCTCGCCCGCGGGCGCGCCGCAGGAGGCGACCCCCGCGGCCGTGCACACGCACCGGCTCTGCGCGGAGCCCAAGCACCCCGGCGACATGGCGTGCAACGCGGTGGCCCGCACCGATGTGAAGCAGGCCCGGACGCTCGGCACGAACGCCGCGCCGTCCGGCTTCGGGCCCAGCGATCTGAGCAGCGCGTACAACCTGCCCAAGTCGGGCGGTTCGAACGCGACGGTGGCGATCATCGACGCCCAGGACGACCCGAAGGCCGAGTCCGACCTGGCCGCGTACCGCAAGCAGTACGGGCTGCCCGCCTGCACCACCGCCAACGGCTGCTTCAAGAAGGTCGACCAGAACGGCGGCAAGAACTACCCGACGCCGGACGCCGGCTGGGCCGGCGAGATATCCCTCGACGTCGACATGGTCAGCGCGACCTGCCCCTCCTGCCACATCCTGCTGGTCGAGGCCAAGAGCGCGAGCATGGACGACCTGGGCGCGGCCGTGAACCAGGCCGTCAAGATGGGCGCCAAGTACGTCTCCAACAGCTACGGCGGCGGCGAGGACTCGACCGACCCGGCCTCCGACGCCAAGTACTTCAAGCACCCGGGCGTCGCCATCACCGTCAGCTCCGGTGACAGCGGCTACGGCGTCGAGTACCCGGCGTCCTCGCAGTACGTGACCGCCGTCGGCGGCACCTCGCTCAAGCACAGCGGCGGCGGCTCGCGCGGCTGGTCCGAGTCCGCGTGGGGCTCCTCCTTCGGCGGCCAGGGCGCGGGCTCCGGCTGCTCGAAGTACGGCAAGAAACCGTCCTGGCAGAAGGACGACGGCTGCGCCAAGCGCTCCGTCTCCGACGTCTCCGCGGTCGCCGACCCGGCCACCGGCGTCGCCGTCTACAACACCTACCAG
>NZ_JBHVHQ010000007.1:0-32886 GCF_042800135.1 Streptomyces sp. NPDC057654
TGCCTGAGGCGCGAGGCCGTGGTGATTCACGCCGCATCGGTGTCATCGGACTCGCCCCGGCCGAACGGAAACTCGCGGACCTCGCCGTTCTTCAGCATGTCCTGCAGATGCGCGAGGAACACCGCGCGCTGCGCGGCCCGGCGGTCAGCCAGCGGGTCGTACGCGCGTAGCACCTTCAGGTCGACAACCCAGCCGTTTTCGCGGGCGATGGCTTGTTCGAGTCCGGATGCGGGCGCAACATCCATCTTGGTGTAGACGTGATCGAACTCCGGCGCGACGTCAAGACGCTGGCTGGGATCATCGATGTAAAGCGTGTCGCCGCCGACCCGTTGGCCGGCCTGGTTGAACGCCACGAGGAACGCACGGTCCGCCCTGGTGGTGTTGTTGACATGGACTGCTGCGACGTCGGTGTCAGCAATGAAGGTCGTCAGCTCTAACCGCTCGTGCACGCGGGCGCGAGCCTCATGACACCACATGAGGCGCCGGGCTTCGTTGAAGCCCTTGAATTCATCAGAGTTGGACCCGTCGGTACGAGGATCGGTCATCGGTCGACTCCTTGAAATACAAGATCGGGGAGGTTTGTGCTGCCAGGGGCGTATTGGCTACGGCACATGCCTGATGCAGCGAGCCTCAACCGTTCTGCACTGCGGCTGCGGCGTGGCGGGAACAGCTGCTGGGCGTTCACCCCGCTCCTGCCGCGCGCCGCTCACCAGGGGAGGGAATGATCTTTCACTGCGCTCCCCCCCTTGCGGAGACGAGGTCGGCTTCGACCACGACGCGCTTGGCGTGGCCGTCGGCCGGCCAGCAGGTGACCAGTGTCAGCTTGGCCTGGGTGGGAGTGGCTGCGGGACGGTCGGGGACCTGGGCGATGACGTCGACGTCGGAGGGGGCGACGGTGCGCACCTGGGTGACGGTGTAGGTGTACGTGATCCGTCGGGCTGTGATGACGGTGACGGTGGTACCGGTCTTGATGCGGTCGATGTTGTGGAAGGCGGGTGCGGTAACGCCCGACCGGTGGCCGGCGAGTGCGAAGTTTCCGACCTGCCCTGCCTGCTCGGTGGTGGGAAAGTGGCCCACGCCTGCGCGGAGTTGACGATCATCGGTGCCTTCGTACACCGGTTGGGACCAGTTCTTGCCCAGGGCGGGGATGCGCAGGACCTCGCGGATGGCACCAGCCGTGCCGGGGGCTGCGGCGCCGCCGACTCCACTGCCTGCGGCCGGGTTGGCCGCGCGCCAGGTGCGCAGGGCCTTGTCGGCCTGCTTCTTGGAGTCGCGGGTGCGGTCGGGAAGGACGGAGAGGTGCGGCGAAGGGGTGTGGGAGATGAGAGGGTCGGCTGCGGCGGACCGCGCCGAGGCCGCGGAAGCCGGTGCCTTCGCGGCGTGCCGTTCGCCGGGAGCGGTGTCGTGGGCTGTGAGGAGGGCGGCGGCACTCACTCCGATCGCGGCCAGTGCGACGCCGGCGCCGATCCAGATTTTGCGGCGGCCGGGGACGGCAGAGGTGTCGGCGGGGTCCGGTTGGGTCGGGGAGGTGCAGGATTCGGGCATAGCGCATCCGGCGGTCAAGGCCTTGGGGCAGGAAGCCTGTGGGCGGGAAGAGGAAACGGCGGGACGACGTCGGGGACCTCGTCCCGCCGTACGGGCGGCCGGCGGCGGCCCGTGTCAGGCACCGGTCTTCGGCAACTGCGTGATCGTCACCGGGCGCGGCTTCGGCGTGGCCGGCCGGGGGATCGGGGTGTCGGTGACCGACACGGCGGAGGTCTTCAGATCGCCGATGCTGACGCTCTGGTCGGCAGCGAGCTGGTAGCCCTCGACGGCCTTCACCTCGTGCACGGTGTACGTGCCGAAGGCGAGGTCCTTCACCAGCCACGTGCCGTGGGCGTCCGTCTTTCCGGTGGCCACCGTCTTGCCCGCGCCGTCCTTGACAGCGAACTCGACGCCGCCGAGGGGCTTCCTGGTGTCTGCAGCGGTCTTGGTGAGGGTCAGGCCGCCCTGGGGGCTTTCAGTCTTGAGGTGCAGTTCCGCCCGGGCGCTCGAGGGGCCGCCGGCTAGGAGCAGCCGCTGGGCCTTCGCATCGTTCGGGCTGAGGGAACGCGGATGGGCGGCGGGCAGATTCTTGGCCAGGGCCTTGAAATCGACGGTACCGTCCTTGGCCGGGGTGATGGTCGCGGTGGCGGTGCCGTCTGCGTTGGTGGTCACGCTCGCGGAGCCGGCCGCGGCGCCGGAGACGTCGAGGTCGAGCTTGACGCCGGGCACCTTGCGGCCCGAGGCGGAGGTGACGTCCAGGATGACGGACGCCTTCCTGCCGGTCTTGAGGGGACCCTCGACCAGCTTGGCGTTGACCTTGTACGGGCCGGCGAACGCGGCGGCTTCGGCGAGGTAGCCGGTGGCCCGCTGCTTCGCCGACGGCGAGACGTTGGGGTAGCCGAGGCGCTCCAGGGCGCGCTTACCGTCGGGCAGCGCATACGCGGAACCGGCATCGAGGTAGGTGTAGACGACGGCGTCGACCGCGGCGGCCTGCTCATCGTTGCGCGTCTGCCCGTACTTGCCCAGGACGTAGGCGGCGCGCGCGAGGTCCCCGGCGGACGCGGTCTTTCCGGTGGCCTTCGAGGTCCAGGAGGTGATGGTCTCGGCGGGGCCGTAGCCGCCGGCCGCGTCGGGGCCGGCCAGGCCGGGGTCCCCGCAGTAGCCAAGGCCCTCGGGAAAGGCATAGGCGCCGATATGGGACATGCCCGGCCTGGCTGAACTATCAGGAATGAGATAACCCGGTCCCCATTTGTCCGCTGCGTGCGCGCTCGGCGCCAGCAGCGCGCCCGCACCCAGCGCTACCGCCGTCGCAGCCAGGGCGGGACGTCGAAGCCAGCGCCGGCGGCCGGCCCGCGGACGGCTCGGCGAAGGTGAAACACTCACGAGGTACCTCCTCTATTGGGGATGGAACTGGAACTGAACCTGGTCGGCAGCCGGTCCCGAACCACGGGACCGGCCAGGTATGGCGGACCCGCGCGCTACTGAGCGCGGGATGCGTGAGGCGCGAAGCGGCATGGAGCAATGGCGTAGACGCACAGCTCCGTGCGATCTTCGTTCCTGCAACCTACGTGATGTGCTTACTGGGATCAACATGTGTTTTTCCGGATCGGGCCACTCGCTAGACTCTCCCCCGCTGCCCTTCGCCGTCCAGGAGTCCTCGTGCAACGCCAATTCGACCCCGAGCGCCTGAGGCGTATCCGCCGGGCCCGCGGGCTCAAGTTGTCCTCTCTGGCACACGAACTCGGGTACGCGGCGCATACCACGGTCAGCTCCTGGCTGAAGGGCGCCGTCTCCCCTCCGCCGGAGAAACTCCCCGCCATCGCCCGGGCCTTCGGCGAGAACCTGGACGACCTCTTCCCGCGCCTCGGCGAGCCGGACCTCAGAGATCTGCGGTGCGACGCCGGCCTGCCGCTGAAGGCACTCCCAAAGGAGATCGGGACCCAGAGCACGGTGCCGGTGAAAAACGCCGAGCGTGGGGTGCGCAGGCTCGACCCGGCATTCGTGGCGCCGATGGCCAAGGCATACCGCGTGTCCACGGAGGATCTGCTCGCCGCCCAGGACCGGTCGTTCGGCGAGTACACGCCCCCTCCTGTGCCGCTCACCGTCGCACAGAAACTCACCCGCCTGCTCGACAGTTTTCCGGCCGCCAGCCGACCTTCGGATGCTGACATCGCCGCAGCCGTCAACGCGAAGGCCGGCGCCGACCTCCTCCGGCCCGCCCAGGTGAAAGCACTGCGGACGGAGACGGCCCCCCCGCGGGACATCCTCGACCGGGTTCCCGAGACCGTCCTCTACACGGCGCTGAGTGAGATCTTCGGGGTCGAGCCGCTCTTCTTCTGGTCCGAGGACGAGCTCGTCCACCAGGTGGTCGAGCTCATGAACCACCTGGCCAACCACGCCTCCGTCGAACTCCACGCACGAGGCGCCGTGGAGGGCCTGTCGCCCCAGATGCTGGCCGGCCTGAACACTCTGCTGCGCGCGGCCCGGCGGTCAGGCCCCACACCCTGACCACCTCACGGTTTCGCCGTGCGGCGCACCCGGGAGCGGCCGGGTGCCGCTCAGCTCCGGCCTAGGCATGCTCATAACCCGAGCCGACGGCGAGGAGCAGCTCTTCGGCCTGCGCCGAAGTGACGGCCGCGTACGCCCGCTGGACCTGACACCACCAGCGCGCCTCGGCGTCGGTGCGGGCGAGGGGCTTGGAGGGCAGAGGTTCCGACGGGACAGCCGTGCGCCGGCCAAGGGCCGCGGCGCGCAGCGCTGCCTTGATGTAGAGGGCTTCGGCCGCGGCCGCGAGGTTGGGACTGCCTTCCCCGGCCTCCTCCACCGCGTCTTCGGCCGCGTAGAACAGGCCCGGCGGGGCGTAGTCGCGCAACTGCTCGGCCGCGTCGGCGATGTTGTGCACCCGAAAGCCCAGGCGCACGTCCAACGGAAGGGACCAGTCCGTGAGTTCGCTCAGCAGGCCTGCCCTCGACCGCCGGACGACACGGCAGCCGGGGAGTGCGCCTTCGAATGCCACGTCCGGGAAGGCTTCGACGAGATCGCGCCACAGGGGGTACAGCCGCCCCAGGGTCCGCAGCGATGTCCAGCGGGCCGCGGCGGCGGTGGCGGAGGGAATGCTCGACCCGGCGGCAAAGGCCGCGAACAGAACAACGATCATGAGCGAGCCGAGATGAGCGACCACGGGCGACAGGGACCGGCTGGCAGGGACGGCAACAGCCGCCCACAGGTAGATCGTGCGGATGACGACGTACGTCAGCCCGATCCCCATGGCGGTCGCCATGAGGATGAGCCCGGTGCGCAGCAGGCGGGTTTCGGCTCGCCGGGCGGCGCTCGACCACTGATAGCCGGTGACCGAGCAGGACGTGCCCAGGAACATGTAGAAAACCGTCAGAAAGGTGGTGGCGCCCCATTCGCCTACGTGCGCGACGCCGAATTCGGCGCGGGTCTCGCGCCGGTCGACGACGGTGAAGAAGATCACAGTGATCGCGATGACCACGGCGAGTCCGACTCGGGGCGCGATCCGGGCAATGTAGCGCGAGATCACAACGTGCTGGGGCGGAGCCGCCTGGTCGGTCCGGCCGTAACTGGCGGCCACGTAGGAGATGATCGACACGATCGCCGCGGTGCCGAAGGACTCTTCCAGAAGGATCGGAAGTTCGGTGACCGGCACGTGGGTCATCGCATCGCCCACGACCGCGGTCTTGAGCCAGCACGCGGCGGCGAACCCGGCGAAACACCCCCACAGCGCGCGCCGTCGGGTGTCGCCGTAGCGCAGCGCCGGCGAGCGCCACAGAGTGACGGCCGTCATGAGGGCTGCTGCGGTGTACTCGAAGACGTCGGAAGTGGACACGAGGGGTTCCTCTGCTGCACGCGGTTGTTCAGGGGCGGGGCGACGGGGTGGCTCAGGGCCTGCGACAGCCGGCTGACGAGGTCGTCCCCGGTTGACGGCCGGCGGGCCACGAGCCGCTCGATGACGTAGGCGCCGAGCTCGGCCTCCCGCTCTTCGACGGTGCCGTAGCGGGCCCGGGCCTGGATCACCGCGTCATCGCCGTAGCCGCGCAGCGCCTCGTGGAGAGAGCCCGGGATGAGGTGCTCGAGTTCCTGCTTCGTCAGGGTCGTGGAATGGCCGAACCACTCATGACAAAGCTCGTGCAGCAGGACGTGCACATTCTGATTCGGGGTGGGCCGGGGCCGGTACAGGATGTAGGTGCACTCCCGGGTCCTGGCCCTGAGCCCGCAGGCCGTCCGCATGTCGTCGCACCCCTCAATGGGCACCAACTGGATTTTGCGGCCCCGCTCCTCCTCAATTCTCTTCACCAGGCCCTCGATGGTGAAGGACTCTTCCGGCAGCGGCAGGTCGGCAAGCCTGCTCTCACATCGCCTGCGCAGTCTCCACAGCGCGAACATCCCAGCCCCCATGTACTTCAATCCGTTTTCGGAGACAGCCCGCCTCCGCGCTTTGCCGGCCCACGCCACGGCCCGGGAACTCCCCGGCGCATCAGGGCGCGGGAGCGATCTCGCCAACTGCGCGACGCCTCAACGCACTCCCGGCGGGGTACGGCTATCCGATCGGCAGGATCCGGACGGCACCATCCCCGGCGCCTAAGCCGTCATCACGTGCTCGAGTCAGAGCTCCTGGTCCGTGATCACTCAGTCCTTCATCCCGTCGGCGGCGCACCGGTACCCGGTTGGGCGCGAGAGCGATAGAGTGCCGCGAAATACAGAAAGCGCGAGGTCAGCACCTTGATGACGGCACCACGCAACAGGCACCTTCCGCGAGAGGCGCGGCAGGGCGCGGTGCACACGCACCCCTCCACCCGTATCCCGCGCACACCGCTCCGGCAATCCCCCACCGAGACTCCCGCGTGCAGCCATCTCCGCTCGTCTCCCGTTCGAAATCACCTCGGCTCCCACAATCCCCCGTGCCAAGGTGACCTGATTGTCATACACAGCTCAGATCTTTTTGTAGGGCCAACATCCGTACATGATTCAGCGTTGAACCAAATGCCCGGTCCCGGCCCGAAGGAGCGCTGCGGTGGACCGTAACCGCGTCCGTCAGATCCTGGCGACAGCCCGGCAGCGCCTCAACGCCGACGACCTCCCCCGGATAGCCCAGCTCCGCATGGCGCACGGTCTGGGCCCGCGGAACGGGAGCCGGGGCCCGCGCCTCGTCTGTCCCAGCCAGCTGGAGATCGACCTCCTCCTCGGCAACGGTCCCAGCAGCCGGTTCTACGCGCGTCTTGAGCGGGGCCAAGTGGCCAATCCCCCGGACGCACTGCTGCGCGCCGTGGCACAGGTCCTGGACTTCCAGGAGCATCAGTGGGACGACCTCTACCGCGCGCTGTACGGTCACCGGGCGCCGAAGGTTTTACGCCCCGAGTCCGGGCTGGACATCGGCCCTCTGTGGACCCCGGTCATCCTCAACACCGCCATCCCCGCCTACATCTCCCGGAGCAACTGGGACGTCGAGGCCGCCAACCCCCCGGCACAGGAGCTGTTCGGACCGATGCCGGCGAACATCATGCGCTGGATGCTCTCCCTCACACCGGAGGAGCACAGCCGGTCCCGCATGCCGGACTGGGAGGAGTCCTGGGGTCCTGTCGCCCTCTCCCAACTGCGTTCCGCCCTCAACGACACCCCCTACGACCCGACCTTGCGCCGGATCGAGGCGGAAGTGCTCGAGGACGCGGAGCTGCGGTCGATATACCAGGGCTATCTGGACCCGCGCATCCACCCGGACGGCACGGTGCGCCTGATGTACCACGGCACGAAGGGGCGGATCGGCGTGATGCGAGCCGCGGCCAGCGAACCGATGGGGTCACCGGGCAGCCGCGTGATCTACATGATCTGGAGCGGGTAGCCCCCTGTACCGCGCATCCGCGCCGACCGGCAGGCACCGAACAAGGCTCGCCACCACGGCCAGGACAGGCGAAGGGGGCCGATTTTGTGCCCTAGTGCCAGTGATCGGAGGTCCCGATGCCATGTACCGTCCGATCAATACTTTGCGATCGCGTCGGCCTCCCCTGGGGTGCAGCCAGACAGCAGGCACCTCCCGCGCACGACCCGCCGGCGTGACCCAGAGCGACGGTCCTGCGCACCGGGGGATGTGCGCAGGGGCCGGGCGCAGATCGGAGGCCGTCCGTGGCATATGTAACCAAACCTTCGCTCGTCTTCCCGCCGTACCTGGTGCGCACCCCGGAAATTCTCCAGGAGATGGAGGCCAGCGTTCTCCAGGAGACGGAGGCCAGCGGCAAGGGACCGTATCTGGAGCGCGTCCGGGGCTTCGAACTCGGCGTGGAGGAGCGGTATTTCGTAGCCCCGCTGGAGGTGATCGCCAAACCCGGCACGATGGAAGAGCGCAACGACATCGCACTCACCGGGATGAACCGGCTCGCCATCCAGGCCGCCGATAGCGCCCTCACGCAGGCCGGGCTCGCCGCCACTGATATTGACTGCATCATCACCAGCAACAGCACCACGCCCAAGATCCCGGGCCTCGACGTCTACCTGGTCAACACGCTCGGCCTGAGACCGGACGTACTGCGCATGCCCTTCACCACCCTGGGCTGCGTCGGCGGCGCCCACACCCTGTCCATAGCCATCCAACTGGCCGACGCCCGCCCCGGTATGCGGGCCCTGATCGTCGTCGGCGAGGCACTGAGCGCGGTCTACCAGCCCGGCGACAATTCACTGACCGGACTCATGTACCGGCAGCTGTTCGGCGACAGCGCCGGGGCCTGCGTCGTCTCGAGCGACCCACGCGGGGCCTGCCTGGAAACACATGGCAGCTGGCAAACCGTCGTGCCGGACACCATGAACACCTACCGGCTCGTATCAGCGGCGAACGGGCAGCACTTCCTCTCCGACTACAAAGCACAAAAGGCAATCACCAAGCTCACCCCACCGCTGAAACAATGGCTGGACGACCGCGCCCCCGGCTGGACCGTGCACAACATCGTCGGTCATCCGGGCGGCCCAGCCGTTCTGCGCTACCTTGCCGAGGGACTCGGTTTCCCCGACGACCCCGACGGCCTTCTCGTCCATGCATGGGACAGTCTCCGGCGCTACGGAAACCTCGGCGGCACCTCTGTGCTGCACATCCTCGGCATGACGGCCGACGCGCCCCCGCACCCCGACCCGGAAACCCTGATCGTCGCCATGGGGCCCGGCCTCAGCGGTGCGGCGGTGCTCGGCACGCTGCACCCCACCGGCCAGGCCCACCAGCCAGGCTGACCCAACAGACCGGTGACACGCCATCCGCAGTGGAGGCATGCCCGTACACCGCGAACAAGCCGGCGGCAGGAAGACAGACGGTATCCCGCCTTCCTGCCGCAGCCTCACGACTGCGCAACCGCCGACGACGCGACCAGACGCTCGCGTCAGCTGTAGGGCGCCGAGCAGCAACCCCGGCCGACTGGCCCTGACCGGCCCCGGCCTGCACCGCCGATGCGTGCCCGCACTACCAGAAGCGCGGCGTGGGCCGTCGGCCCCCACATCGGCCATCCCGCCGGACGACGCTCCTGCTTCCATACCGGGCGATGGGGAAACATGACACCTCCTGTCACCGGGCGCGCCGTCGTCAGACTGGTTTCATAACTGTCACTTCTACCGCCCCCTTCTCCTGGCCAGCGTCGCTTCCTTCGGGTACGGCCACACGGGGGTCGTCGCCGATGACGGCACCACGCTGACCCAGCCCGAGGCGGCCCTCGCAGCCACATTCGCTCCCGAACATCCGGATTAGCACCTGCAACGCGTACACCGCGGAATGCGCCGCCGTCGACGGCCGATGCTTTCGGGCAGCTGATCAACCAGAGCACCATGCCCGGTCCGCATGTCGGGCGAAGACGGGAGGCAGGCGCGGTCCGCATGTCGGCGACCGCTAGGGTCGAAGTCCCCAACGTGAGGAGCTCCATGGACGTCTCCCAGGCCCGCGCACGGATAGCCGCCATCCGCGCAGCCGGCGAACCGGTCTCCACCGGCGAACTGGACCGGCTGTGGGCCGCGGTGGACACCGTGCGCCCCGAGAACATTCTCGGCTCCTGGAAGGGCAGCGCGTTCGACACCGGCCATCGGCTGGAGGGCCTGCTGGCCACAGTCAACTGGTACGGCAAAACGTTTCATTCCCTCTCCCGCGCCCAGCCGCTGATCTGCCGCGGTGCGGACGGCTCGCTGTTCTCCAACGTCGAACTGGGCCGGGGCGAGGCGAGCCTGTGGACGGTCGAGTTCCGTGGAGAGATGACCGCCGCCATGGTCTACGACAGCCGACCCATCCTCGACCACGTCAAACGGGTCGACGAGGCCACTCTCCTGGGCGTCATGAACGGCAAGGACGACGCGGAGATCCTCGACGCCGGCCGCCACTTCTACTTCCTGCTCGAACGCGTCTGATACCGCGACCAGATACAGACATCCTGCGGCCGGCTACGGCTGCACCCGACCCGACCCGGCCGCGGCAACAGCGGCCAGGCACGAGGAACTCATGCGTATACAGGCAGCGGTCGTGGAGAAGCCCGGCGGCCCCTTCACCATCCGTGACATCGACATCCAGGCACCGGAACGGGACGAAGTCCTGGTCAAGATCGCGGCCGCAGGCATCTGCCACACTGACCTCACCACCCGGCACAGATGGCCCGCAGAACGCTGCCCGATGGTCTTCGGCCATGAAGGTGCCGGCGTCGTCGAAGCCGTGGGCGAGGCCGTCACGACGGTCAGCCCCGGAGATACCGTGTGTCTGAGCTACCGCAGCTGCGGCGTCTGCGAGCAGTGCGCGGGCGGCCACACGGCCTACTGCGACAAGGCCGGCGCCCTCAACGTCAGCGGCTCCCGCATGGACGGCAGTACCTGCCACTCCCTCGAGGGGGCTCCCGTCTTCGGCAGCTACTTCGGCCAGTCCAGTTTCGCGACCTATGCTCTCGCGTACGAGAGCAACACGGTCACGGTTCCTGCCGATCTGCCCCCCGCGCTGGCCGCCCCCCTCGGCTGCAGCGTACAGACCGGTGCCGGAACCGTCCTCAATGTCCTGCAACCGCCTCCCGGCACAGCCCTGGCCGTCTTCGGTGCCGGCAGTGTGGGTCTGAGCGCCGTGATGGCCGCAGTGGCCGAGGGCTGCACCGTCATCGCCGTCGAGCCGGTCGCCGCCCGCCGGGACAAAGCCCTCGAACTCGGAGCCAGCGCAGTCGTCGACCCCACCGCCGAGAACGATGTGGCAGCGATCGTCCGCGAGCACACCGGCGGAGGAACGCACTACGCCGTCGATACCACTGGACAATCCGCTGTGATCACCCAAGCCATCACGGCCCTGCGCAACCGAGGATCCCTCGCCCTGGTCGGTATCGGCGCACAGGCCGAGTTCAACGTCATGGCCGTGATGACCAAGGGCATCCGGATTCATGGCGTGATCGAAGGGGAAGCTGTCCCCTCGGAGTTCATCCCACGCCTGATCGGCCTATACCAGCGAGGTCAACTTCCCCTTGAGCGCCTCATTACAGAATTTCCCTTGCACGACATCGAGGCCGCAGCTCAGGCCGCAGCTTCCGGCCAGGTCATCAAGCCCGTGCTCTCCCTGGGCTGAGGAAAGACCCAGGACTGGTGCACTCCCGCGTCGCGCGGCCAGTACGCCATCCCCACCTTCGTCCACCGCAACTAGGGTAACCTCACCGCCAGTAACATCCGCCGGTCGCGTCATCGCAACGGAATCTACCCTGCTGGTCGCTGGTCATCCCACCGGCGACGACGACGCCGTACGCCGTCGTCGCCGGTATCGCGATGCACGCCGCTTTCTCCTGCCTCAAATCCCGCCAGCTCAACACCTTCGGGTGGGTTTTTCGGTGCATCCAGCCGGCACCGTCCGGCGCCTGTCTGATCAGTTCGTGGACCAGCCTGGTAGAGCCTCCAGACGGTGACGGCGGTCCTCTGGCTGCTTCCCCTCCCGGATCAGCTTCTTCTGCTGAAGCATCCACCGGTAGATGCCAATACCGTTGACCGCCTGGTCAAAGGGCACCTTGATATCGCCGTGCTCGGCGGCCCAGGTCGCGAGAACGTCAAAACTCGCTTCCCACCGAGCGGCAATGCCGTCCCAGATCCACTCGGGGCGTTTTTCCAGAGCTTTGACGTGGGTCTCGGACAGAACACCTTTGCGGTACTCGATGCGCTTCCTGGTGACGGTGTGACCGAGAGCGAAGGAGCTGCCATTCTTCTCCACTTTGCATGCCTGCGGTACCCGAGCGTGCTTGTGCTCGGCGATGAATGCGTCGAGATGTTGGAGGAATGCCTCGAACTTCGCGTCGTGCGCGTGCCACATCCAGCCTGGAAGCGCCTCGTAGTAGGCAACTTCCTGGGTATCCATCTGGCCCGTCTTATGCCGATCGCGCGCCAGGGTGACGAAGTTGTCCAGCCGGTATCCGGTATCCGGCACGGTGAAGCCGCGTGGTACTCGGGCGTGGCCGCGCTCAGCGACGAATCGCTCAAGCTCGGACCGGCCGAGCTCGCGCTTGGACTCGGCAAGCTTCCACGTCCATCCGGGCTGCGCCTCCAACAGCGCCGTACGCGTCGGCAGGAGCTTGCCAACGGCGTACAGACCCCGTTGACGAGCAGCCCATCTCGCCAGGGTTCCGGGCTCGGTGGAGGTGGGTACAGCCGCATGGCCGTATGTGGCCGCGTACCGCTCCAGCAGCCCGTAGAAGTGATACCAGTCCTCAGTTGTGTTCTCCAGGACGTGTACGCCCAGAGCTGCCACGAAATTGGCATCGATGTTCGTGCCGCCGTAGATCCTCACCTTCTCCGGCAACACGGCCCCGGCGACGGCGACGCCCGTGTTCTCGACCGTGTCACGGCTGAGGCGCCGCCGTGCGGCGGTCAATGCCGCGTCCATCCGCTCGTCCTGGTCGCGGAGGGTCGCCAGGACCCGCCACACGTGCCGGAAGGAGCTGGCCTCGAGGACAGCCTGCGGACTCTCGCCGGGGGCGACATAGACGGGGAGGAGGATCAGCGCTGGACGATCGTGATCAGGGTGGAGGCGCAGAGCACGTCCGACTGCCTGCACGATGTCGGTTTGCGACGACTTCGGGTCTACCAGGCAGATGCCGTCGACGCTGCTGACGTCCACACCCTCGGTCAGGGTACGGACGTTGTTCAGGACGACTCGGTGGTCGCTCGGGGGGCTGGCAAGCATCTCCAGCTGGGAGTGGCGGGTAGCCGCCGGAGTACTGCCGTCCATGTGCAGGGACGTGATTCGCACGTTGGCCGAGGTCGCACCGATCTTCCCGAGGGTCGCTGAGAAGGCCTTCGAGCGGGCTACGCGGTTGTGGAAGGCAATGATCTGCCGCAGGTCGTACTTGTGCATGGCCTGCGCCAGCGCGATCTGGGCAGCCACCGTCGCCGCGTCGTTGGACCTGGAACTTGCGAGTGAGCCGCCGTCCTGGGCGAGCAGCGTCGCGTGGACGTCCTGATCCGAAACCAGCACGATGGCAACTTCGTAGTCGGCAAGCAGTTTCCGCTGGACGCCGCTGCCGACGGAGAGTTCGTAAACGCGCTTCCCGTACAGTTCTTCGTCGTCCATCGACACGATATCCGTCGTGCCGTCGGCCCCCTGATGGACACGGCTGGTCGCAGTCAGCGAAAGGCGGAAAACCGCAGGGATCTGCGCATTGTCGAGGACAGCGGAATATGCCTTGCCTGCACGCCCGGCAGTGTGGTGGGCCTCATCCAGCACGACGAGGTCAAGCGGCGGCAGCGCGCGCAGCGCATACGTCTCGACTATTCGCCCCACCGAATGGTAGGTGGAGACCAGAAGGCGCATCCCCGCGGACTGGTGCGGGTTAAGGAAGTCGGCGATCTGACCAGGCACGACCGTGACCGGGGCGGCGGTGCCACCCACAGCGGAATCCGAGCAGATAATCAGGGCGTTCAGGTCGTCGGGGAAGCGCAAGGTCCAGTCTCGGTAGACCTGTTCGGCAAGAGCGAGGGTGGGCACGGTCACCAGGACTGTGCTCGCCGTGCGTGCGTCGGCTATTTCACGCGCTACAAGGGACTTGCCTGTTCCACAGGCCATAACGACCAGCGCACGGCCTTCGGAGGTCTCACGAATGGCCCGCAGCGCCTCTTCCTGATGCGGGCGCGGGATCATTCGAGAAGCGCTCTTGTGCTCATATGCTGGCGTGCTGCGGTAATTCATCTCGGCTCCGTCGGTGGCGGTGATGGGAAAGCTGAAGGGGCCGATGATGTGTGAGGCCCGGCGCAAGAGACGTACTGCTGCGAATTGTGAAGCGCCGCGATACTCGAACTGGACCGAACAGCAACCTGCACGCTGGCGGAGAGCTTCTTCGGCTCCTGGCCCCCCTCGTGGTCAGCGGGGCCGCCCCAAAACGGCCGGCGGACAGGGCTCTCCCTCGGTTCTTGGCCCTGTGCAGTGCAAGGGGTTAAATGACTTCACCTATGTAGCGGGTGGAGTAATTGCGCCCGTAAGGAACGACGTATAGGGCGACCCGACGAGCAGCAGCCATTACGGATTCCTTGCTTTCCCCGGAAACAGTGTGCCGCAACTCCTCAGGGAGTTTCACATCGCAGTCCACTACAATATCTGTGTCCTCAGACTTTTCTGCGCACCGCTTGTGCGCGTGGTCTGCAGTCACCGTGATTTCGTGGCTGCCTTCTGCTTCCGGATTCCATTGAATGTAGGCCCAGTGCATTTCGCACCCCCTTCAGGGCTGGCCTTAGTAGACGTAAGCTTTATGCCGTCGCCGGTGTCGGGGTCCGTAGTCCAGACGCCATCAATGCGGCAGCGACAGCTGTGGTTCTCGATGTGGACTTCGAATCTGTCCGCTTCCACTTCCGCTTGCTCGGTGATCTCGCAGGGTGCTCCAGCATGTGTTGGTGATTGACTGAAGGTCCCTCCACGGGAAGTGCAGGTTTCACCACGCAAGAGTCACACCGGCCCTGGAGGCCACGAACCCGAACCGGGCTCTACGAAGAAGGTAATGGGCCGTCACCCCTCCTTGGCGTGTTCGTCAATCGATTGAACAGTGTCCAGATCGACGACCTGGCCCACTCGGAGGGTATTCAGTCCGCGCAGGTACGCAATTTCAAGCTTGCGCTCCGCGATACCGGCGGGGCTCAGGCGCCTGCCATCTTGCCTGAAGTCGCCTTGTGCCAGCATCATTTCCAGTGTAAACCTCCAGTAGTTGACCTGGTTTTGCGTGATTTTCTGCATGCGACCCATGCGTCGATCCCTCCTCGAAAGGTGTGATGTGGGTTGGATGCCGTGCGGCACGACATGCTCCAGCGCGAGCACGTTGTCGATGATACGAGAGTTCATTCTTCGGGCGGCCGGCCGTTACTGACTCCAGTCTCAGGCTTTGAAGGCACGCCTGAGTCCGGGAGAGTCCTCTTGTTCTGCGTGACCAGGGTGTCGAGGTTCTCCTCCAGCTCCAGCTGGGGCACGGCCCTGGCGGGGAACTTCGGGAGCACGCGTGAAATCAGGCCCACTATCTCGTCGAGTAGATCGGGTCCTGCTCGGGGAGATAGTGGGCAAGCCCGTCCCGCCCCAGTTGGCCTCCTCCTCATGTTGTGGAGGAGGCTCCGCTCTTGACGCGGAGGGTGGAGGCTCTGTTCCTCTGTATCTACGGCCAGACAGGTCGTTAGGGCGTGCTCGTAAGCAGCCGTCAGGGGTCTGGTTAGAGGCTGATGCGTGTCCCGACTGGTGCGTTGGCGGGTCCCATTGGTGTCATGATCGGGGCTTCGCCAATCAGCGTCGTTGTCGCGTCCAGATGGTGGCAGCAAAACGTCCCCTTAGGGACACCACCGAAACCCGAGGATGCCTACGACGCGACACCGACGTTTCTGGTCACCACGACGCCCAGGTGACCCTGAGTGTCTGGGCGGACAGTGTGCGCGCCGTCATCGACGAAGCCGAACCCGCCGGCGCCGGGGCCCGGCTGCTCGTTGTACCGCAGGAACTCTTGTCGCCAGACGTCGAGAGCAGCCTGGACCAGAGATATCTTCATCGCTGTCGACCGCTCACCGCACAAGGCGCGAACTGCCGTTGATGATGTCGAGGTCGAGCTCGCCAGTGTTGGCAGTGACCGGCTCGTCACTCGGGCAGTGTCCTGGTCCCGGTGCAGTGCAGTGGCGGTGGCGGTGGCGTCGATGGACAGCTGGTGGCTGATGATCAGCGCGGTGTGATATCGAGCATCACACCGCCTGCATCATCGGTCTTTCTCGTCGGTGTTGACGGCGCCGGCGGAGCACGCCCCGTCCTGCTCGGGAGCGACGACGGTCGTGCTCTCGCCGAGCACTGCGCCGATCTCGGTGATGCGCCGCTCGTCGGTGTCAGTCTTCGGAGTGCCGGAAGAAAGAGATACGTGTGGCTGCGCCACAATACGACGCTTGGTCGGCTGCTTCCGCTTCGGCGCAACGCGGAAGTCCATCGAGATGACGGCAGCGCGCCAGGTCTTCCCGCTGCCGTCAGGCGCATCCGGAATCAGATCACAGAGGTAGTGACCGGCTTCGATGCCGAGGAATTCGTCGAGCTTCCAGCCAGTGATGTAACTGGCGCCGTAACCACCGAACCCGCGCACGACGTAGACGTGCTCGCCGGTCTTCTCATCGGAGCACCGCTGGAGCATGAGTTTGCGGGTGCTCCGGTCTACCAGAATGATGATCTTCATCGTCGCCACGTCTGTCATCCCCGAGGCACCGGCCTTTCTGGGGGTGGGACGCAGCCAGTCCCGGGTGCCTGCCGACAAGGAGATCTGCGAGCGCCCGTTCTCGGAATGGGTCACGGTGAGCTTCGCGGGACCCTGTCTGCGCTGAGGCTGCCCCGGTTCGGGATGATATATCTCGAAGGGCATGGTTACAGTCCTTTTCAAGGCCAGTCAGTGGGGCTACGCCCCAGCAAAGTTTGTGTCTTATGGGCGTCCGGCGCGCTCTGACGCCTTCGCTACACCCGGGTCGGCTATGCCGAGCCCGATTCCCGAGGCCAGCACCAGGGGCACGAAGCTGAGGGGCACGCTGCCCCCTCGGGATGTGAAACGGTTTCGGATGTCCGGCGGAGGGTCTCATCGCGGCTGAACCAGCAGCGCACGAGCCAGCCGTCCCCACGCGAGGACGGCCGCGCCCACCCCGTACGACGGCGACTGCGACTGCGACTGTGGCCACCGCGCACTCACCTGCGGTGAGCGGGGCCTCGTCCTGCTCGGCGGCCTCCGTGACGTGCCCGGGAGGTTCACCGGGCCGGAGCAGCGGTGGTGCACCGGCGGTCTGGCCGCCGCCCGGGCGAAGGCGGTGGTATGAGAACGGTCCACGCCCAGCAACTCTGCCAGGACCAGGCGTCGGACATGCGCGGCCGGGAATACCGCGCACCCGGCGAAGTTTGGCCTCCTGGAGGAGAGCGACGAGGACCGCACCGACCCGCGCTACACTGCCCTGCTGACCGGACTGCCCACCGTGCTCCGCCGCCCGACGGCCCCACGACTGCGCCAGCGCCGCCTGGGACGCCCTCGGGCTCGACACGGAGACCAACCGATGAGCGACGACCGGACGTCGGTGCCCTTCAGTACCGACTCCCCGCACGACCCCGAGTTGCCTGAGGGCGTCGAGCTCTATGACAGCTACGCCGAGATGGCCATCGCCAACGGCGTCGACCCCGATGACCCGGCGCTCATCGGCCCCGCCCCGCCGAACCCTGCCGACGCCGTCCCGCTGGCGGACTTTGCGGACGAGGAAGCCGGGGAAGACCCGTCCCCGGGCGGCTGAACCGGTGCACTGATCGCCGAGCTGCGGCAGTCGACGCCGACCGGGGCGCCGCCGGGGCTGGCGCTCGCCACAGACGAGGCGCTGCTGGAACATCAGTTCCTGCGGATCCCGTCCGGGCGCCGGGGCCGACGCCTACAGCCTGACCCTGGCATGCACAATCACCGACGAGTTCGGCACCGGCCGTGCCCGCCTCGAAAGCTTACGCCGTTCGCTGGCCCCTGACCTCTACCTCGACTGGCCCTGCTCTACCTTCGCGGGGCTGCCCCTCGCACACGGCCGCCCGTACGCCCTCGGCCCCCTGGTCCGGCGGCTCCCAACTCCGAGGCAGTCCTTCGCCGCTGCGCACGACCTCGGTGACCGCGAGGACCGGGCCTACTGCGAGTGATTCGCCCTTGTCCCCTCCACCGCGCGCTCCGTCCCGCACGGCGCGGCCGAGCAAGCCTGGTCTACTCGAGCCCCACCGCGCCCCACGGGTACCGTGGCCATGACCAGCGGCCGACCGGGTTGGCCAGCTACTGGTCGTCACGCGCGACGAGACGATCGCCACGCCAAGGGAGCCGGCTCAGAACTCCCCGGACACACGCATAGTCACCAACCAGCGGCCCGGCGCTGACTCCTCGGCAGCCGTTGCCGTCGCACCGCGCAGATCGTCCTCGTAGTCGTTGTCGATGTAGGCGAGGAGGCGAACCTCGGCCTGCTCGGCGGAGCCGGCGTCGAGGACGAAGTCGGTGACCGCTATCGGCCGGCCTTCCAAGGGCCGCTCGATGCCCCGGTCGGCGAGCTTTTCAGCGTGCCACCGGTTCACAGGAACGGCGGGCAGACTGGTGGGGTACATGGTGGGCATGGTTCTCCTCGGTATGGGGTGGGGTGGGTCCAGTTGAGCTTTTTGGTGCAGCAGGCGTCGAAGACGGCGCAGCGGATTCTTGGGGAGTTCTCTTCCTGATCACGCGTGGCCGGTGAGTGCCCGCGGCAGCGACGGCCCGGCTGGGTGATTACAACCGGGCCGTGGTCGGATGGGTGCGGTCAGACCCGCTCGGAAACCCAGAGGTCGTTGAGGTCCTCGCGGATCTCTTCCTCCAGGGCAGCGAGAAGTACCTGCTCGGCGTCGCCATCCCGGGAAACGGCCTTGATGAGAACGTCCTGGACCTGCTGCTTGCTGGCGAGCACCGAGGGCATCCGCTCGTCCTGCGTGCCTTTGGTGATGAGCCGGTGAATGGTTACCGGCTTCGTCTGACCCATACGGAAGAGCCGGCCGTTGGTCTGCAGGTAGTGCTCAAGCGGGAACGGCAGCGTGTACCAGATCAACGTCGAGCCGCCGTGCTGCAGATTCAGGCCGTGCCCCGCGGCGGCCGGGTGAAGCAGCATCACCGGGATCTGCTGCGCATTCCACCGGCGGACCATGTCGCGCGAGCCGTCGAAGGCCTGCGCGTCGATGCCGGCCTTCCGGAGCCGCATGAGCAGCTGCTCCTTGTCGGACTTGAAGTGGTAGGCGATGAGCACGGGCTCGTTGCTGTTGTTCCGCACCAGGTACTCGGTCATCTCGATCTTCTTGTCGTGGATGACCTCGTACCGGCCCTTCGTGGCCGGGTCGTCGGGATCCGCGGTGTAGATCGTGCCCGAGGCAAACTGCATCAGTTTGCTCGTCAATACCCCCTGGTTCTCGGCAACGATGGATTCGACGCTCTTCGTCAGCTTACCGTCGTCGTCGGTGCAGGTCTGCACGATGTCCAGGACCAGGTCGCGCTTGAAGTCCTTGTAGGCCTGGAACAGGTCCGGCGGGAGCGTGACATTGACGTCCTGGACGGTGAGCTCCGGGAGCTGCAGGTTCGTATTCTGCACGCTCATCACCAGGTGCGAGATGGCCTGATGGATCTCGGCCTCGGCGTTCGCCGTGGGGATCCACTTCGCCGGCGCCGTGGTGCCGGGCGCTATCTTCGGCGTGAACCAGCGGGTACGGAACGCGGTGATGTTCCGCCCCAGCGCCTGGCCCTGGTCGAGCAGGTAGGCCTGGCTCCACAAATCGTGGAGACCTTCAGGGCTGGGCGATCCCGTCAGCTCCATGAGCCGGTTGATCGCCGGCCGCACAGCCGCCAGGGCCAGGAAGCGCTGTGAGTCGTGCGACTTGAAGCCCTGGGACTCGTCGAGGATGACCGTCTGGAAGGGCCAGATGATGGTGTTCCGGCCGTTGATGTTCCGGACCGGCATCTGGTCGACCAGACCGAAGCGGCACTGAGCGCAGCCTGTGCCGGAACAAGTCCGGCAGTCATGGGCTTCCCAGGTCACCAGGGCCGACTGGAACAACTCCTGAATCCAGGCGCGGACCCGGTCCTTGGCGGGGGCCCGGTTGCCGGCGTTGCCGGTGACCAGAGCACGGTACTCGTCGATCAGCTCGTCTCGGCTCCGTGGCCCTCGTGCCTGGAGCAGACCCAGGATCGCCGTCGCCTCCGGTGAGGTGGCCGGGGCAGGTACTGCGCCCGGCACCGGCGTGATCAGTTTCGTCTCCCGGGACGGCTGAGTCAGCAGCTCCTGGTTGATGAAGTACATCGTCGGCGGATCGGTGGCCACTTCCTGGAAGCGTCTCAGGCGCTTGGCCTTGGAGAGCTTCCTGTCGTTCTCGTCGACGATGAGCGACTTCGTCCGGATGGGAAAGCCCCACCTCTCGATCTCGTCGATCCAGGTGGAGCGGGCGATCGCCACGGGTGCGACGACGAGGATGTGACCCATCGGGCGGATCGTCTGCAGGACACTGAGGACCGTGAGCGTCTTGCCGGCCCCGATGCCGAGCCACGCGCCGGCGAAGGGGCGGTCAACGAGGAAGTCGTGGACCTGCTGCTGATGCGGCATCAGCGTGAGCTGAGACGGATCAGGAGTAGTGGTCACGTCGCTGGTCATCCCTTCTCTTCGAGTGAGTGGTCAGGCATGGAGTGCCTCGCGGATGAGGGCGAGGCGGGCATGCGCCTCGTCGGCTCGCTGTTTCTGCCGCGCGGCCTCAGTCTCCAGCCCGGCGACCCTTGCTTCGAGCTGGGTGACGCGGGGGTCGGGCCCGAGGGCTTCCCGCACGTTTTGCAGCACTGCCATCGGGTCGTCTGGCTGTTCGGCTGTGCCAGCCGGTGCTGTCCGGTGCGTGGGTGCTGGCATGTCGTACTTCGCTTTCTGCGGCGTCCCGGGCGTGATGTCGGAGTCGGTTGTGGTGGTGGGGACCGACGCGGCGCGATCGCGGTGGACTCGACGACGCGGGTCCGCAGCAGCCGCAGTGCTGAAGGGCCGCCGGCGGGCCCCGCATCCGGGCTCCCGTTCCTGGAGTGTGGATGCGGCCTCGGCCGCGGTTCCAGCCGTGCGTACGACCTCGAACAACGGCTGACCGGACTCGCCGAAGGTCACCCTCAGCGGCGTATCCGCGGGAAGGCTGCCTCCCTGGGCGTCAAACCAGACGGTGAAGGCCGTGCTGTGCTGGAGGAACGCCTGGGCCACTGTGATTTCTTGGGCCGGTCTGGGTTCCGGAGTGGAGTTAGACGATGGACGTTCGGCATGATGCCCGTTCATGAGCCGGCGCACGTTGGCCCTGGTGTTCTGCGACGTGCGGTTCTGCTGGGCCAGTTTGGGCGGCACCGAGGCTGTGCCATCGGCGTTGTTGTGCAGGATGCAGTGGCCTTTGGAGGAGATCCGTCCCATGCAGCCGATGTCCATGGCCGCCAGGATGAGGTTCTTGGCTTCCTGGTCGAAGGCGGGAGGGATGTCGGCCCCGGTGAGCCGGCGGAACGGCGGGCCGTTGAACCCGTTGATCCTCGTGCTGCGGTTCCCCATCAGAGCCCCGGCTCGCCGTTCTCCACCCTCTGCCCGATCCGGTACGCGGTGGCCTCGGCAGCCAGAAGATCGAACACAACGGCGGCAGCGTGATCCTCGTCGGTCTCACCGGTGAGCCACTGTATGAAGTGGTGGAATGCGCTGGCCTTGATGTCCTCCAGCTCAGCTAGGGAATCGGCCTTCTCCCCGTTACGGGAACTGTATTTCTGTGCCCCTCGCTCCATGAGGGCGGCACAGCGGGTGAGCAGGTGCTGGTCGCAGGGGACGGTTTCGGAGACGAGCAGGTCGAACCGGGGCCGTCCGGTGTCGGGCGCGCGCAGCGTTCCGGAGGAGAACTCGTCGCGCTGGCCGGATTCTTTGGTCTCATGCGGTGGCTGCTGGGCCGCGGCCTTGTATGTGCGGGTCATGGTGCTGCTTTCTGTTGGTCGGAGGGGGGCTTGAGGAGGTGCGCGATGAAAACGTCGACGCTCGGTTTGTCGTCGACGACGTGGACCTCGCCTCCGTGGCGGCGCAGCTTGGCGTGCATGCGCTGTTGCCGTTTTCTCGGCCGGCCGCCGGGGCGTTTGACTTCGACGAACACAGTGTTGCGGGGGGCGACGACGATACGGTCGGGTACTCCCCCGCGGGATGGTGAGACGAATTTCAGGCACAGGAAGCCGTGCGCCCGGCACTGGCTGAGGAGGTAGCCCTCAATGGTGCTCTCACGTGTGCCAGCCATCAGCGGGGGGTCGTCTCGTCCTGGGCGGAGGTGTCGGTCGTCCCGGTACAGGGCATGATCTCGTACTTCTTCAGGAACGGGCCGAGCTCGGTGATCGTTCGACGCTGCGCTCGATGATGGACCGAGCGCCGGAATTGGGAGGGGGGATCCACGTGAATGACCGTGGTCAGGACCCCGTCGCTTTTGCGCCGCCAGTGCTGACCGGGCTGGACCGTCTGGATGGGGTCACTCACAGGCCTGCGTCCTTGTCATCGTCTTCCAGGCAGCTGAAGGTGGCTGCGTCGACGGCGCCCCACCACGTGGCGGCGTTGCCGAAGTTGGAGATGTTCCCGGGGCGACGGGGCGGACGCGGGACGCGTCCGACACTGTTTCCCGGGCGGTCTCGCAGGGGGTGACGTGCGGTTTGGGACATGACGCCTCTGAGCTTTCTTGTCGCGACAAGCCCAACTCGTCTTTCATCTCAATTGTGACTCGCAGCAGTTGGCTTATGGCGGTCTATTCAACAGTGGCTATCGAAAGCCACAGATACCGGGCAGCATCGACACGACGCTGCCCGGCACCCTGTGGTCCGATGGTGGTGCAGGCGGTGGTCAGGCGGCGTTCTTCCAGTTTCTGGTGAATGTCTCGTCGAGCATCTGGGTGTAGATGTCGAGGTCGAGCGCCCCGATGAGCTGCTCGATCCGCAAGGCCGGCAGCGTACGAAGGTCGTCGTTGACGACGGTCACCGACCAGCGCGGGTCGATGCTGTTGATCCGGCGGATCACGACGTCCTGGTCATCGGGCAGCAGCGTGAGGCCGTCGGAGGTGCTGGCTTCGTTGCGGTTCTTCGCCCACCCGTGGTGGCGCAGGATCTCCAGCGCGATCGGGTCACGTCGTACCCCGGCGCTGCCGGATTCGCGCCGCTTGCTCTGGCTGGCCGGGGTCACCTTCCACGCACCGGCGTTGTGCAGGTTCACGGCGCCGGCGGTGCCGTCGTGGACGATGAAGATCCGGTTGACCATCTGCAGGGCCCGCGGGTTCACCAGCTGCGCATCGGTGTCCTCGTTCTCGTCAGGGTCGGGCCCGGCGCTGACCGGGTCGGCGGCGAACGGGTAGGTGATGGATCCACGCGAGGCGGCGAGGACGTTCTGGAACAGCAGCAGCGTCCGCATGGGAGCGGCCGGGTCGATCGCCTCCTCGATCATCTTCCGGCCCAGCACGGGATCGAACGGCTCGGCGAGAGCCTCCTCTCCTCTGCCCGCGACGGTCTGCAGGTAGCGGGCCAGAGCGAAGTCGATCACGGCCGGGTGGGCCAGTGATTTCGTCGGGGTAGGACCCGCGTGGCAGGCCAGCGTCCCGCCGGAGGCGGTGATGATCGGGCTGTCGGCGATGCTCCGGTCCTCACCGGGTGACTCCAGTTCGAGCCGGTTGTTTGAGTCCTTGCTGATGAGGAACATCAGCTCCGGTTCGATGTCGATGCCGATGGCGGCCTGCTGCTCGGCGAGCACCCTGTTGTTGGTGGCCTCGTCGAAGCCGTTCTCGCCGCCGACGACGGAGTAGAGGCCGTCGGTGTTCGTCGAGATGATCCGCGCGCCGGCCAGCGTCTGGGCCTGCCCGATACGCCAGCTGAACAGCTGGCCGATGATCCGCATCGAGATGGTGCGGTTGTTCATCCTGATCGGGGTCCGGTGCGCGGCGTCAGCAGCTCCAGAGGCGGAGTTGAGGATCAGCTTCGTGCCGTTGCGCAAGATCGTGAGCCGGGCTTTCTCCTCGGAGGAGATCCCCGGCTTCTTCGTCTCGAAGCCCAGGCGCTCCTTCTCGAAGAAGATCGTCGTGTAGCGATCCTCGCCCAGCTCGGGATTGTAGAACGCCCTCATATTGCGCAGCAGGTTCGGGTAGTAGCTCGTGAAGTCCTCGTGGATGACGAGGTCTGCTGAGGTCCGCGCGAACCTCGGATGCAGCTTGGTTGAATTGTCGTCCTTCGCGATGAACAGCTCGGGAGCTTTCTTCGGCGGCTCATCGCGGTAGGCGGCCTTGACCGCCGAGGTGGCGGCCAGGACGACCCTGCCGTCGAGCACGGTCCCATCAGCCAGGCACACGTGCATTGCCTCAGCTTCCGGGCGCTGGGTGTCCAGCAGCCGGGCCGGATCCGGCACTTGGGCCTGCGCACACGCGAGCTGCTCGGCCTGGTCCGGGTCGTCCTTCTTCGGCTTGCGGTACTTCACCTTTTCCGGGTCCGAGCCCCGCAGCACGAGCCGCTTGTCGACGGCTGTGCCGTCGGGCAGCGCGAGCAGGTTGTGCTGGCGTCTGGCCTCGGCGACGAAGTCTTTCGCGTCCGGGTAGAAGCGCTTGGCGAGGCCGATCATGGCTGTCTGTTCCCGGTGCTCGACGGAATCGGCGTCGAAGACCGTCATGTCCGCTTCCGCGCCGTGAATGCCGCCTGTACTGAACGTGGCGAAGCACGACGACGGGGAGGCGTCACGGCGGAAGTAGGGCACGTTGTTCGGCGTCTTCGGCAGCTCGCGCAGCGACGTGGCCGGGAGGCCGAACAGCTCGCGGTACTCCTCGGAGTCGTTGAAGTTCTGCCCCTCGATCGAACGGTAGTAGGTGACGACCTGCATGAACTGGCGGTGAGCCTTCGCCTGTTCCGGCGTCGCGGCTGGGTCTTCGTCGGGGTCGGGCGCCACGTTCTCCTCGAAGAAGCGCACACACTCGTCGAGCACGTTGATCTGAGGGACGCCCTGCTCCTCGGCCACCTCCTCGGCCGGATAGAGGTACGACACGGCCTCAATGTCGTTCAGCGAGGTGTACGGCGCGAGGATGCGGCCGACGAACTTCGCCGAGGACGAGTCGATGGTCAGGCGGTCGCGGCGTACCGAGCCGTTCTTGGCGTAGACGGTCTCGGAGTACCGCGCGAGCAGGCCGGCCTTGAGGTCGAAGTTGCCGGCGTAGGCCGGGTGCTGGAAGAGCTGGGCCAGGCCCAGGCAGTCGGAGACGTTGTAGGCCAGCAGTTCGTAGAGTTCCTGGACCGCGGTGATCGAGGTGTCGTGGCTGAGCTTCTCGGACTCCTTGATCTGGCGGCCGAGCATTCCGAGCAGGCGCTTGAGGCTCACCTTGGTCTGCAGCTCGTTGAGACGGGCGACGTCCAGGTGCCGGCCCGAGTGCATCATGGCGCGGCGGATCCTGGCGGCCGGGCCGTCCCAGCCGAGGTAGCGGGGCATGTACTCGATGTGGTCGTTGAACAGCTTGTCGTTGTGGTCGCGCATCTCGCGTGCGGTGGTCGGCTGGACAAGACGACCGGAGTGGGGAGCCGGAAAGGTCTCCATCAGGTACAGCGCGAGCATGGTCATGTCGTAGTTCAGCGAGTTGTATCCGGCCAGGAACGGGTGTTTCACCGGGTCGTACTCGGGATCTGTGTCGCAGACCGGGCGCAGGCTCGCCGGATAGGACGAGGCCTCACTGCGGTCGTTGACCTGGTCCGCGTTCGAGAGGCCTATCAGTTCGGCCAGGCGGAGGTTGCCCCGCTCGCCGCGCAGGTTCCACAGCTGGACGCTCACCGCGGGCAAGCCCGGGTTGGAGCGCACCACGGCCTCATAGAGCGCCTGCGGGTCCACGGCGCCGGAGAGCAGCGGGTCGTCGGCGAGGAAGAAGATCTCCAGGTCGTCGACGGCTTCGTCGGGCCGCGAGGTATAGGCGCACAGGGTGAAGACGTCCGACAGCGACTCGATGTCGTAGAAGGTGAAGCGCGCCGTCGAGGCCGTGACGGGTATTCGCTGTGTGGTCATGAGGAGATCCCCTTTTGTCGGTCCGGCCATCACGGCCGGCCTCTGGCGGAGAGGCGCGCGTGGCCTCAGAGGGAGTCGTGAGGAGAGCGCCGGCGCGAGGTATCCCTGCGCCCGGCCTTCTCCACGGGGTCCGACGTGATCTGCGAGCTCACGATCGGGTAGGTGACCCACTGCCCACGCGCGACGTCGGACATCACCGTGATCAGACGGCTCTGGCCACGGCGGGTTCGAGCACGGCCCGGGGGAGTTCGCCGAGTGCGCCGGCGGTTTCAGTCATGGGTGCATCAGTCCTGCCCGTCAGTGGTGTCGTCGGCCGGGGCGGATGCGCCCGCCTGCCGGAGCAGCCCGCGGTAGTTGGCCTTCAGTACCGGCTGGGACTTCTTCTTCGGATCACTGCCGGTGTAGCTCGGGTGCATCCACTTCTTCAGCTCGTACTCGGCGATGAGCACCTCGGGCTTGTTCATCAGCGAGGCGGGCCGGATTTTGCGGTTCTTGTCCGGGCAGTGCCACAGGGCATCGGATCGGACGATCGCCACGAGCTCGCCGACGAACGCCCGGTGGGCAACTGGAATCCCCATCGGGTAGACATCGGCGAGCCATTCCTTGTACAGGTCGTAGAGGAACGTGAACGGCACCAGATCCCAGACCAGTTGCTCGCGGACTTCTCCCCAGAAGTCGCGCACGGGGTCGTTGGTCTCCTTGTACTCGGCCAGGGTCACCTTGGTCCCCGCCGGCTCGGAGAGCTGGTAGTAGTTCCCCGGGGAGGACGTGCCGGCACGGTTGATCGCGTACCAGAAGACGTACTCCAGAACCTCACGTCGCTGGAGGTAGTCGTCCCTGATGTACATCTTCTCGGCTCCGGTGAAGGTCTTGGTGAAGGGCACGAAAAGCTGCCGGCGGTAGAACGAGTTGGTCTTGTCCATTGCCCTGGGGAACTCGTTCAGGCACTGGACCATGAAGCCGAAGAACTGGTGCTTGACCGGCATCCGGTGCTTCCGATTGATCGTGAAGACGTCGTGGGTCACGATCGACTTCAGGTTGGCGGCCTTGTCGATGCGGGTGCCGACGTCGTTTTCGTCGACGATGATCGCGTTGGCGCGCACCAGCGGTTCGAGCGCGAAGTCCTTGCCGAAGTCCGCGAGCGGGATCGAGGCATGCGCGCCGCTGCCGACGAGGTTGCGCATGAGCGCGCAGAGCGTGCCCTTGCCGTTGTTGCCTTCCGTCGAGAAGAACCAGGCGGTCTTGCGCCAGACCACATGCGGCCGGATGATCGCGCCGATGATCTCCCAGATCAGGTCGGCGAAGCCTTCGTCACCGGGCTGGTCGAAGAGGTCCTTGATCCAGGCGGCGACTTCCCAGTCTCCGTCCTCGGGATGCGTGATGACCTGCTGTGGGGCGTCGTCCACGTAGTCGACGTCGTTCTTGGTCAGCAGCACGATGGCGGGGTCGAAGGGGTGGACCTGCTTGGGCTCGAAGTGGAAGTCCTTGCCGAAGATCGTGACGTCCAGCGGCTCGGCGCCGTAGAAGACGATGCCGTTGCGCGCGGCGATGAAGTCGCGGTGCGTGCTCTTGTGCCGGCGCGGGCTGTCTTCGCGCAGGACGGCCAGAACCTCGGCGAACTCCTTGAGGGACATCTGGGTGTTGTACATGCGCGCCGTGGCGCGGATGTCGTCCTCGCTGGGGGTGTACGTCCCGCGCGCGTGCCCCGTGGGCTGGTACATAGCCAGCAGGTCGTACTCACGCTCGGTGCCCCCGGCATTGGGTGCGATCCGGATGACGTGGTGCAGTCGCAGGAGGATCTGCGCGATCTGCCAGTACGTCAGGTATCTCGGCAGGGGATATCTCTCGGCGGCCATGGCCGCTTTGGAGTTCACGGCCTTGATGACGCTGCCCATGATCGCCAGCAGTTCCTTCTCCAGGACGCGGGGGGCCGGAGGGTTCCCCGGGTCGATCTGGTCCAGGTAAGCGGTGGTGATGTAGGTGACGATCTCGTTCTGCGGAGCCATGTCATCGCGGTTCGAGAAGTACCCCATGACGCGGGCCAGGACGTCGGCGACGGGGTTGGTGCGCGGTCCGGCGCTGGAACCGGCGGCGGGTATGGACATGAGGGCATCAGGAGGCGTCATGCTGCTGCTTTCTCGATCATGATCGAGTTCCTGCCGGCGATGAGTGGGAAGCCGAGCGGACTCGTAATCGAATGAAACGTGATCTTGACCCTACGTCATTCGAGTGCCCTTTTTCAACGATTGAGTCGCCAGTAGACAAGGGAGTCGACTGGTGCCCTGAATAGCTACTAATGGAGAGCCGAAAGGACCGTCGACAGAGGCCGGAGAGGGCGCTCGACCGCTGCAGCCTGGCCACACGCACCGCAGGCCGGGGGGCAAGAAACCGACAACTCCGCGGAACATGTGCCCGGCAGCATCACCAGATCCTCGTACTCGGCCACACACCCGCGGGCGGCGTGAGCCGCCCGGCCCGCGGTCGAGGTTCGGCGAGTTCTTCCGACCGGCCGAGCCATCTGCCGCCAAGGCATCGATCGGACGCCCTCCAAGAGAACCCCGGGCGGCGGATGGCCACATACCCCATAGGGGTATGTGGAGTGCGTACCACGTGACGTGGTACGCCTATATCCGCAGGTCAGAGCAGGGATTTGGGGAGTTCAAGAGCGGGCTGTACTACGTGTCATTCTCTATGTGGTACAGGGGTTTCCCCAGGTCAGGCGAGGTTTATATACCCCCTGTACCAGTTGTACCAGGAAATAGATACTTAGTTACACGCACAGGCGGGATAGCAGAACAGACCGGTAAGCCTGGACTGGAGCTGCTTGAACCCCCGAATACGTCCCCTATGGGAACAGTCAAAAAAATCGTGGTACTCGTGGTACAACGACGGGTAAACACCGACTGACCAGGCAAAACGTCGTACCACGTCGGCCCTCCCACGTGGTACACCCAATGCGGAAATGATCCTCGCAGTGCAGGTGTTCACCCAGGTCGGACACGGTTTTCAGGGGTGTACCACGTCTCGTGGTACAGCTGGCTGCCCGACGCACCCCTTAGCGACCACGTCGATGCGGACTTCCTCGCCGAGCCACTGTACGACTCCCAGAACACCCGTGCCGAGCCCCAGCCTGACCGGAGGCCGTGCACGTCCGCGGCACCCTGAGGCTCAGGGAAAGCTCCCGGCACGTCCCCCGAACGCAAGTCGACCACCTGTCCGAGTCGTCTGTCCACAAGTCTCCACTCGGCGCGATAAGGCATTGGAAGGCCATTCGTCGCTCATTGCGAGTGGCACACAACAGCTGCTATCGTCCATGCCAGGTGATCGATGTTGCACTGGAACGTGAAAACAAAGAGGCCGGAGAGCATCCCCGTGGGAAGGGACCCCTCCGGCCTCTTTGCATGTGCTGATGAGTGCGAGGTGCGGGTGGCGCGCATCGCCCAAGGGTGACCGTGCTTCAGCTCCGCTGGTATCCCGCATCGGAGGACCCGGGACTGTGGCTGCGGAATCGCTTGTCTGCTTCGACGACGTAGAGGATCTCGTAGGAAATCGTGGTGTTGAGGTTGCGCGGGTTCTTGCCCCGGCTCCCCTTCATTGCGATCTTGCGGAAGCCGTGGACGGCCTCGGCACGATCGAAGAAACGGCGCAGTCGCGTGTTCACGCGCTCACGGGCTTGTTCGGCCGTGACGCCCATACCGGAGACGACGAAGAGGTGCAGGTGACCGCTATCGAAGGTCGGCTTCTCACCAGTGTCGAGGTCCAGACGGATCTTCGCACGGCTGATGTCGAGCGTGTCGGGACGGACGAGCTTCCCTCGCGAGTCATACGTGCAGGTGCTGACGGTAGCGATGATCAGATCCTCCCTTCTCCTGATGAGTATGACGGAACAGGTGCTTTCCGTCACACTCCCGGTGACCGGATCACCCCGGTCACCATCGTCTTTCAGAAGAAGCTGAGTATCTCGCTCACTGCATCGCGGACTCGCCTCCCGCGCCCAGGACTGCCCCAGGGGCAGTCCTGCCGGCAACCTGCAGGTAGAGCCCCAAGGCCCAACCGGCGAAGACGAGGTACAGGGCCACCGCACAGACGGGGTTCGCCAGGGTGCCGAGCGCCTGTGCGGGGACGCAGGAGGCAGCGAGGTTGAAACCCAGGTGCAGGAGCACGCAGGGCCACAGTGCACGCGTGTGTTCGTAGACCAGGGCCAGGAGCACAGCCAGCGGCAGGATCGCGGCGAACTGCACGGCGTTGCCGTGCAGCAGGCCGAACGCCACGGCGGTGACCAGCGTGGAGGCGAGGATGCCCACCCGCTTGCGCAGCAGCGGGTAGATCAGCCCTCGGAAGAGGGCCTCCTCCCCCGCGGGGGCCGCAATCAGGGTGAGCAGCAGGGTCGCCGACGTCCCGGCCGCGTGCCTGGTCTGGTTCGACGCGTCGAAGCCGGCGGACCCGGCCGTAACGTAGATCCACAAGGCCAGGCCCTGGCCGGCGAGGAAGGCCAGGACCGCACAGCCGAGGACGGTCCACCCGAAGCGCGGGATCTCCGGCCTCGGTCTCGGCGCCGTCGCATGCGCGAACCGCCAGGGCCGCTGGATCCTCACCGAACCGACCAGGACGACAACCAGCATGCCCAGAACGGTGGTCGCGCCGATCGGATCTCCGACGAGCAGGACTGCGACGGTGCCGAGACCGAGGTAGACCGCGACAGCGACGAACGGTACGAGGATGCCCCACCCGATGCCGAGCAGTCGCGAGGCGATCGGTGACGTCGTCATGATCTCCTCCACCGGTTTCAAGCAGTCGTGGTGATCTGTTCGTCGATGACGGCCTGGACACGGGTGTCGCCGCGGAAGGTGTTCAGCTGCAGCCTCGCCGTGAAGCGCAGCGTGCCGGTTTCGGTGCGGCTGGCGCGCTGGACGAAGCCCCGGAGCATGTCGAACTTCTCCTCGGCGGCGTTCCACCACAGGCAGGACAGGCCGGACCGGGTGACCAGACGCAGGTGCTGCGATCGGGATCCGATCCGGTCCACACGCAGGCCCAGGGGCTCGATCGCGATCTCGACGACCGGAGCAGTGAAACCGTGGCCGAAGGGCTTGAGTACCTCGGTCCGGCGCACCAGCTCGGACAACGGCTGCAGGTCCTCGAGGCCGGCGTCGCAGTCGGCGTCCGGCCCGAGCACGAGATCACCGCTCGGGCCGTCGGCGCTCACGTCGAGCAGGGCGGCCTGGGTGGCTTCCCGCAGTACGGCGACGAGGTCGCCCAGCTTCTCGATCTTCGCGACACGGACGCCACAGGCCTGCTGGTGTCCGATGGCGCTGAGACCGTCGTGCGGCTCCAGGCCGGTGATGATGTCGAACCACCCCGGCGCGCGACCGGAGCCGCTGACGGAATCGTCGGGGCCGGCGGGCCGGCCGGCGACGACGACCGGGTGACCGTTGCGTTCCATCATCCGGTTGGCCAGCAGTCCGTACATGCCCGGGTAGGCGTCCGAGAAGTACACCCACGGGGCCAGGGGCTGGTCCCCGGTGGTGAGTTCATCCGTGTGTTCGACGACCAGCTGCTTGCGCAGCTCGTTGTTCTCGATCACCTGGCGGGCAGCCTTGAGCTTGACGTCGGCGCCGGCGGCCGTGAACACCGCGAAGCACGGATCCAGCGAGGCCCCCGTGCGACGGGGGCTGTTCATCGCCGGCGCGAGGTAGAAGCCGAAGAAGCCTTCGTCGAGGTCGTCGACATCCCGGATCTTGCCGACCTGGGCGAAGGCCTTGAGCACGATCGCGAAACCCTCGAAGGCCCGGAGGAAGACCGGGTGGTGCGGTTCGGTGCGCAGCAGCTGCATCAGGATCGACCGCTCGACGTCGATGGCGTCGGGATCAGCGTCGAACCCGCCCCAGGGATTGGGGCTCGTCTTCGGCGCGGCGACGCGCAGCAGGCGGGCGATCGAGATCGCATCGCGCACCAGCTGACGGTTCTCGTACAGCACGGGCATGACGTCGGAGACGGTGCCCAGGCCGGCGAACAGACGCAGCAGGCGGATCTCCCAGAGCTTCTCGGGCCGGTGGACGCGGGTGTAGGCCTCGATGACCTGGTAGAGCACGTGTGCACCACAGATCCCGCTGTGGGCGTAGGTCTCGTTGATCCGGCACGGGTCGACGGTGACGTCCGCGGTCGAGCCCGGCGCGAGCTCCTCGTGGTGGTCGGTCACCAGCGTCGTCCAGCCCAGGGCACGCGCGGCGGCGATACCGCGGTGGGAGTTCACTCCCCCGTCGCAGGTGAGCAGGACCCGCGTGTCGGACCACTTCGCGTGGATCTCGGCGATGTCCTCGGGCGCGAGCTCGTGACCGCGGCGGTAGTCGGGCAGGTGCAGCTCGACGTCGAAGCCGAGCTCGGACAGACCTGCGTAGCCGAGGACCCCGGAGGAGATGCCGTCCATGTCGAAGTCGGGGGCAATGGTGACCTTCTTGCCCGTGGTCCGGGCGTCATGAAGGGCCCCGACCATCTCGGCCAGGCCCAGGAGCTCGTCGTGCTCGGCGGACTCGATCTTTTTCAGGAACTGATCCGACCACCCCCGGCGCCGGCACAGCAGCCCGAAGAGGTCGGTGTCCTCACCGGTGAACGACTGGTCGTCGACGGTATGGAGCGTGGACATGGCGGAGGCCTCTCGGTCCGGGCTGTCGGTCGGTGGGGAACGAGACATACCGTCTCATTACTGCGATTTTATCAGTAATACCCGCTTATCACGCTAAAGAGCAGCGACTGTGAGCATCATTCGGGTTGCGAGTGACACGCTTATCTCGAGCGGCTGCGACAGGCTTTTCAATGCTCTTGTGAGTCAGCTACTCTCACTGCATGGCCATTCGAAACATCCAGATTGTCGAGTCAGATCTCAGTGGCGAGCCGGCCGCGGTTACACAGATGTTCGCCGTGGATGACAGCTGGTTCGAAATCGATCTCACCCCTGAGGAGCAGCAGGAGTTCAAGGAAGCGCTGAAGCCATACCTACAGGGTGGCCGGAAAGCCAGGAAGCCCACACTGGTCAAGAAGCGAGTCGTGCACAAGACGACTCAAGAGGAGCGCAACAGGATCCGCGAGTGGGCCACGGAGAACGGCTACGAGCCACCGGCGAGGGGGCAGATCCCGCAGGAAATCCAGAAGGCTTACGACGAGGCACACGACATCGATCGGATGCAACTCGACCGGGAAGCCGAGCAGTCGGCGTCAGTCAGGAGGCGAGTCGTACACAAGACGACTCAAGAGGAGCGCAACAGGATCCGCGAGTGGGCCACGGAGAACGGCTACGAGCCACCGGCGAGGGGGCAGATCCCGCAGGAAATC
>NZ_JBHVHQ010000007.1:32985-36664 GCF_042800135.1 Streptomyces sp. NPDC057654
CCTCCCCGCCTACGACGAGGCACACGGCATCGATCGGAGTGAGTAGCGCTGCCTCGGGCGTCCGCCTCCCCTACCCTCCCTGAAGGTCCCCGTAGCGTGCTGCGGGGACCTTCGTGTGTCATCAGAGCGTCGGGAGTGACGGATGGATCACGGTGGTCGTCTTGATCCCCGCGGTTCGTGCGCGAGCTCTGCAGTGGATGGCGCCGTGCGAGAAGTGCCCCGGCGTATGCGGCAAGAGCTGCTCCTGGCCTTGCTGCGGGCACCCGGGCTTCCGGCAGAGGTCGAGAAAGGCCGTGCACAGCACATGGGCCCCGGCCTCACGGAAGGCGTCAGCGGCATCGACCATCTCCTGGTTGCGCTGGAAGCCGGCCCGCTTCCCATGAGCCGACCAGTCGGCGGGGAAGGCGAGGATTTCAAAGCCGGCGGCCCGCCACAGGCTCTCGGTCATGGCATCGGCGCCCGCGGGGCAGTGCCCCGAGATGAGCACCGGCCGGGTGACGCTCGAAGGGCCCCAGTCGCGCCAGGCGCCGTTGAACACCGAGCACATACTCTGCTCGTCGTTCCAACTGCGGGAACCGGTGACGAGGACGACGTGTGAGAACGGTTCTGGAATCATTTCAGCAATCATTCGAGTCGCCTCTCCTGATGGCTCGGCGGTCTCCACAGCTGGAGCCGAGAGCCGCGGCCACGTTGTCCGGGCAGGTGCGGCGGCCTGTACGTCGGCGGCTCATACCGGTCGGTCAGCACCGGGTTCGATCATGACCAGGTTCTTCCTCCGGTGGAGCTCGACGCGGATCTGGTCGTCGCTGAACATCGGTATGAGGTGGACGGTGTACATCCCGTCATCGCGGGAGACGTGCACGGTGACGACCGTGCTGTTCTCGTCGTTGGTGAAGTCCACGTTGCCGATACCCCCGGCTTCACCGGAGCGCATCGCCTCCGCGACGGCTTCGCTGTCCGGTTGCCACAACTTCGGCTCGCACCGGGCTCCGGTGTCGTAGGGCGAGAGTTCGGGCTGGGACTGCGTCATGGTGGCACCTCTTCGTGGACTGGTGTGCGGATGGCGACCATCGAATGCGGGCCTCTGTGAGCTCGTGTGATCTCGATGTCCAGCGGAGCACCCGTGCCAGCTCCGCTGGCTGGCGGCCCGAAAGCTCTGGCTGCGTGAGCTGCTCCTGGACAGGTCGCGCAGCGGGCCGGCGCGCGGAACGTCACTTCTCGCCTGAGCCGGGTGCAGCAGCGCCTGGCGATCCGGCACTGCCGGAACCACTGCTGCTGTCATATCTGTGGACAATCGCAGCGGCCGGAGGCGGGGGGCGTCTCTCGAGTGCAGTGCTGGACATAGCAGGAGGGAGCATCAGCGACCGACGGACCGGTAAGCGAAGCGAACGGTGGAACTCGTTGGCCATGCCGACCGACATGTCCTCGGAACGCAGCGGAGAAGACCGCGCGGGGCGAGAGTCCGCAGGACACGTGGTATCACGTTCTCTTATGCCCTTTTCTTCTTCCTTGTCGCGGCCCTCGCTGGACCACGGCTGGAGCGTGAGTGGAAGCCTGGAACATCAGGCGAAACAGTCCGTACCCTCTTGCCCCGTACCCCTCCTCCTTTCCCGCACAGCGGGGGTACAGGGAGGGCTGTTTCCCCTGGTCATCGCGTCTTGGGGGTGTACGGCTCTGTCGACGTCCGTGATACAGCCGTACTCCCGCACTGATCCGGTTCGTCGGGCACGAACAGGGCGGGGGTACGGGTCGGTCCCTCACGGGGCGCAGTCCCGGTTCACTGCTCTGCCGCAGCAGCAGAGCCTTCGTCGCGCAGAGGATCCGTCCTCTCGCGACGCCGTCGCGCCGGCTGTGGACAACGCTTTGTTTCACCGCTCACGGGGCCGTGGCAGCCGGCCGCGCACCATCGCGCTGTACTGACTTCACCGGCTGAGACATCCCTCCCGGAAGCCTCACATGCCTCTGTGAGGCAGATCACCATGGCGCTTCCGAGATTGATTGACGTTTTCGGTGTCTGCCGGGCCTGAAGAGTGACGCTGTCACTCGATGTGGAGTCGGAGGACCCATGCCCATGCCCTGCTCAGCGACGGTGGCGCTGGAGAACGACGAGGTGCGCATCTTGAACGCATTGCCCGGAGCGGACTTCGAGGTCGATGCCGAACCGCTCGGTTGCGACTTCGGCGAGCACGGACTCGATGTGCAGCACACGGTGTGTGCGCAGATGCAGTACACCGGGAACGGAGGACTCGTGTTGTGGTGGCTGCTCTGGAACGACGGGGGCCGGCGGGAGCTGCGGATCGCGCCAGGCTGCCGGAAGGTCGTCGTCTGTGAGGCGTGTCTGCTCATCGAAGGCCACCCCGGTGCTTGTGACCAGTCGATCGGCTTCACTCGCGAGCAATTGGCGGCAGAGTTGTGGCGCCCGGACTCGGCGGCGGGGTGAGGAATCGCCGGCGTCAAGGAACAGCGGTTCCAAACTGGCGGCCCCATGTACTGCCCCGTCCGTGCGACCGCGACGGACCTGCGGCGTCCTCGCGTCGACCGCCGCACCAGCGCTGCGCCGGCACCGCACCGACAGCTCACCAGCAGCCGTGCTGATCTCGCTCCGTCGGCGGTTCACTGCCATCTCGCCACGTCCGCCGACGGGCTTCGGCGAGGGGTTGCAGCCAGGTTTCCCGGTCGCACGGGATAGCCGTGAAACGACGTCTCCCTCGTGCCTCCGAGGTGACTCATCGGTACACGAATGAGACTCGACTGGGACACGTATAAGACGCCTACTGCTACTCCAGGGTCTCTCAGAGCCCCGTGCATGTCCTCACCGTGTCTCGCGCACGCTCCATCAGGGCACCCTGACGTCGCACGCAGTGCCTTCCGAGGACTCGTTTGTGCAGGGGTGTCGGGTGGCGTCTCACAGGAGGCATAACCGAGACACCAACGGGGCCTCACCTGCACTCCGATGCGGCTCCTCACGATCAGGGTTGTGGCCGTGCGTGTCTCGCAGATGTCCCGCGTGGGCGCTCACCGCGTTGCAGGTGGGGCACATCAGCGCACGGCGCCAGTCGCTTGCACGCGGCCGCCCCAGGCGGGGGCACTGAGGTGTCTCACAGGCGTCCCTACTGGCACTCGACAAGGACTCGAATAGCGTTTCACTCGCGTATCGAATGCGACTTGCATAGGACTCGATAGGTAAACTAGAGTCGCACTTCCCATCGATTCGCCTGCAGGGAGATCGCGAAAGGCTGTGAGTCCATATGTCAAAGCCAGAGACGTCCGGCGAACGTCTGAATGACACGCAGGAACGAGCGGCCGGGCGAGGTGAGCACCATGGCAAATCAGCCGGGTGAACCTCACAAGCTCCGCTGGACCGTGCCAGCCGCCGACACCTCGGTGATCGAGTGGCTCAATGCACAGGAGGACAAGTCGCAGTCGATCCGGCTGCTCATTCGGGAATCTATTCAGCGCGACGGATACGTCGACGTCTTCTACAAGCCCGTCGAGCAGCTGCCGCGTCGTGGCCGGCCGCCATTGGAGAGCACCGAACAGCGCGAGGACGACGGGACGGTCGCCGAGCGCCGTCCGGCCGTCATGCCCGTTCAGCCGCGGCCCGCGGCCACCGGCCAGGCCGACGCCGTCGTCGAGAAGACGGCACCGGAGCCGACAGCCCGGCCCGAGCCGGTTCCCG
>NZ_JBHVHQ010000008.1:0-36248 GCF_042800135.1 Streptomyces sp. NPDC057654
GGATTTCGACCTTGGGGCTGCGGGCCGCGTGCACGTTGAAGGTGGCGTCGACGGACGCGTACGTCGATTCGCCGAAGTCCAGCGTGATCAAGTAATTGTCGGGGGTGGTGACCGGCATCTCCAGGCCGTCGAAGGGGCCGCCGCGGACAGTGCGCACCGGCTCGGTGATCCCGGCGAAGGCGACGACCTGGCGGGCGGGGCCGAGGAGGCCGGTGATCTCGTGGATGCCGTACACGCCCATGTCGAGGAGGGGGCCGGCCCCCTCGCGGTAGAACCAGCTCGGGTCGGAGGGCCAGCCGTTGGGACCGCCGCCGGGGCCGGCGTGCGAGCTGCGGACCCGGGCGAAGGCGACCTTGCCGATCGCGTCGGCGCGCAGGAGTTCGCCCGCGCGCTCGTAGGGCTCGTACAGCAGGTCGGGCGGGGCGCAGACGATGGTCAGGCCGCGGGCGCGGGCGAGTTCGATGAGTTCGTCGGCCTCCTCGACGGTGGCCGCGAGCGGCTTCTCGCTGGCGAGGTGTTTGCCGTGGGCCAGGATCGTCCGGGAGGTCTCGGCGTGTACGGGGATGGGTGTGAGGTTGACGACCGCGTCGAGTTCCGCGCCCTCCAGCATCGCCTCCAGGGAGCCGAAGGCGGCGGGTATGCCGAACCGGGCGGCAACCGCGCGGGCCTGCTCGTGGTCGACGTCGGCGAGCGCGGTCACCTCCACGCGGCCTTGGTAGCGGTGCACGTTGGGCAGCACCCCGTAGGGCGCGGTGGCGATTCCGCCGCTGCCGAGTATCCCTACGCGCAGCATGTCGGCCATGCCTCCACCTCCACAACTCGTAAGTTTCTTTCGAGATAGTAGATCACCCCGGTGAGCTCACACCAGAGGCACCGGATTCCTCAAGAAAGCAGTGCCAGCAAGCCGGAATAAACAGGGATCCGGTAACGAAAGGATCTCTCCAGCGTCACCCCCTTTCTATTAAGAAAGTTTCTGATACGTTCCTCGTGCTGGAGACGACCTGGGAACGGAGAAGCGCCATGGCAGTCCGAGGAACGCCGTCGTGGCTCGGTGATCAGAACGCCGCCACCGCCCTGCGGCTGCTTCTCGACCACGGGCCGCTCAGCCGCAACGGCATCGGCGAGCTCAGCGGCCTGTCCCGGCCGACGGCGGCGCAGATGATCATGCGCCTGGAGGACAAGGGCCTCATCGAGGCCGTCGGCAAGGAGGCGGCCGGCCGCGGCCCCCAGGCGGCCGTCTACGGGGTGCGGAACGATCTGGCGTACGGCGTCGCGATCAACGTCGACCAGGAGGGGGTGCGGTCGGCCGTCGTGGACGTCGTCGGCACGGAGCACCCGACCACCTGCAAGGCAGCCTCCGGGATGCCCGCGCAGCGCAGCGCCTCTCGCGACGTCGCGGGCGCGGTGCTCGACGCCTGCGGGGCCGCCGAGGTCCCGCTCACCGCGATCCAGCACATCTGCGTGGGCGTGCCCAGCAGCGTCGACCCCCGCTCCGACGAGCTCAGTTCGGTGGAGGCGCTGCCCGGCTGGTCACGCAAGAGCATCTGCCAGCAGTTGAAGCGCGCCCTGGACTGCGAGGTCCACGTGGACAACGACGTGAACCTCGCGGCCGTGGCGGAGCGGGACGCCGGGGACTACTCCCCCACCGGCACCTTCGCCCTGCTGTGGGCCGGTTACGGCATCGGCCTGGCCGTCGACATCGCGGGCACCGTGCTGCGCGGCGCCTCGGGCGGAGCGGGCGAGATCGGCAACCTCCCGGTGCCCCGGGGGATGACGGGCCCGGACCTCCACGCCGACGACCTCGAGGGGCTGCTCGGCGCCCACGCCCTCGACCGTATCTGCCGCGAGGCGGGATGGGGCGAGGACGGCTTCGCGCGGGTGCTCGCCGGGGAGCGCCTCCCCGGCCGGGCCGCCGAGATCTACGCGCCCCGCCTCGCCCAGAGCGTGATCCCGGTGCTGGGGGTCATCGACCCCGAGGTCGTGGTCTTCGGCGGCCCCGTCGGGCGGGCCGGCGGCGACCGGCTCGCGGAGCTGACCCGGCGCCATCTGCGCGAGCACACCCGGTGGGACCCCACCGTGCGGGTGAGCGCGGTCGCCGGCGACGCCGTCCTGCACGGCGCCCGCACCACCCTCGGCCTCCGGCTGCGCGAGGCGCTCCTCGCCCGCGCGGCCGGTTCCCTGCCCGAGCAGGACCAGGCGAGCGTCCTCGCGGACCGGCTGCGCAGCATCGACTGACGGCGGCGGGCGCACCCGGCCGCCCTCTCACCCCGGCCGTCCGCCCCGGTCCGTCCCGACACCCCGTTCTCAGGAGTTCACCCCGGCACCACCTCGCACACCGCTCAGCAGGAAGGCTCCGCCATGCACCCAGCCTTGCGCCCTTTGCGCCGCCTGCGCCGGACCGGAACCTGCCTCGTCGCCGGCGCGCTGCTGCTCACCGGCTGCGCCGCCGGCACCGACGGCCCCGTCCCCGCGAAAGCGCCCTCCCACCTCTCCGGTTCCGTACAGCTCTGGCACCACTACGCGGGCCGGGAGGCGACGGTCGTCCAGGCGGCCGTGGACGACTTCGAGCAGAAGTACCCGGACGTGCACGTCACCGTGCACAGCGGCCAGCCGGACACGAAGATCACCCAGGTGGTGTCCTCGGGCGGCGACGCCGACGCGATGATCACCAACGTCAACACCACGCTCGGCACGGCCTGCAAGACCATGGAAGACCTGGCCCCGTGGATGCGCCGGGACGGTATCTCGGACCACGACTTCCAGGGCATCTTCGCCCAGGCCACCGCCTTCGGCGGACGCCGCTGCGCCCTGCCCACCACCTCGGACGTCTACGGCCTCTACTACAACCGGACGCTGCTGTCCCGGGCTGGCTACCGCACGCCCCCGCGCACCCTCCGGCAACTGGAGGACATGGCCATGAAACTGACGACCTACCACGCCGACGGCTCGCTCAAGACGCTCGGGTTCAACCCGCTCGTCGGCTTCCAGCAGAACACCTCATCCACCCTCGGGCACGCCGCGAACGTCCGCTGGATGAAGGACGGCGACGCCGCCCTGGGCTCCAGCCCGCAGTGGCACGCGCTGATGACCTGGCAGCAGAAATTCGTCCAGCGGATCGGCTACGCCAAACTCAAAACCTTCACCGCCGGCCTGGGCGACGAGTGGTCGGCCGACAACGCCTTTCAGACCGGGCGCGTCGCGATGGTTCTCGACGGCGAGTGGCGGGTGGCGTTCATCCAGGAGCAGGCGAAAGGTCTGCGGTACGGCACCGCGCCCTTCCCCGTACTCGACGGAAGCGGCCAGCGCTACGGCGGCGGCGCCACCTCGGCGGCGGACATCGGCATCAACAAGCGCTCCGCCCGCAAGGAGGCGGCCTGGGCGCTGGTGAAATACCTGACCACCGACACCGACGCCGCCGTGAAACTCGCCAACGGCATCAAGAACATCCCCACCCTCAAGAGCGCGGCGGCCTCACCCCACCTGGACGCGCCCCCGCCGTACCGCACCTTCATCGACGCCTCGGCGCACCCCGCGAGCGACACCAGCCCGGTCACCGAGATCGGCTCCACCCTCACCGCGACCGTCGACGCCTTCTGGACCGGATACCAGCAGGGTTCGGGGCGCGGACTGGACGGCGGCCTGCACAAGGTCGACACGGACATCGACAACGCACTCGGCCTGCGACGAGCGAAGTGACCCATGAGCGATTCCCCGACCTCCCTCCACCGGCCCCCGGCCGCCCGGCGTACGGCCGCGGAGCCCACCGGCCCCACGCGCGGCCGCCGCCCCACCTCCGCGGACCCGGCCCGCCGGGCCCGCGCCCGCCGCGCCCTGCGCTCGCGGCTCGTCTTCTGGTCGATGGCCGCCCCCGCCCTCATCGGGCTCCTGGTGTTCTTCGCCTACCCGCTGGGCGCCAACGTCTTCTACTCCTTCACCAACTACGACCTGGCGAGCCCGCCGAAGTGGATCGGGCTGCGCAACTACACCTACCTCTTCACCCAGGACCCGCGCGTGGGCAAGGCCGCGCTCAACACCCTGTGGTTCATGGCGATCCTCGTCCCGGTGCGCATGGCGTGCTCGCTCGGGATCGCGCTCCTTTTGACCCGCCGTAAGCGCGCCGCCGGCCTGTGGCGGACCCTCTTCTACATACCGGCCCTGGTGCCGCCCGTCGCCTCCGTCGTCGGGTTCGTCTTCCTCTTCAACCCGGGGGCGGGGCCGGTCAACGCGCTGCTGCGGGCCTTCGGCCTCAAGGGCCCGCTCTGGTTCAACGACCCCGCGCTGTCCAAGCCGTCCCTGCTCCTGCTGGGCGTCTGGATGATGGGCGACATCATGGTGATCTTCCTCGCCGCGCTGCTGGACGTGCCCAAAGACCAGTACGAGGCGGCCGACCTGGACGGCGCGGGCCCCGTCGCCACGTTCCGTTACGTCACCCTGCCGAACATCTCGCCGGTCATCCTGTTCTCCGCCGTCACCGGCGTGATCGCCGCCCTCCAGTACTTCACCGAGGCCGCCGTGGCCTCCACCGTCGCCAACGGGAAGACCGGCATCGACGCGGGCGCCGACCAGCTGCTCGGCTACCCCGACGACTCGCTGCTCACCTTCACCCAGTGGATGTACGTCCAGGGCTTCAGCAGCTTCCAGCTCGGCTACGCCGCCGCGATGGCCGTCGTGCTCTTCGCCGTCGCCGCCGCCGTCATGGCCATCCTGCTCCGCAAGGCCGGCCTCTTCCGCCAGAAGGAGGCATGACGCCATGACCATCAGGAGAGCCCTCGGCTACGTGGCCGAGCACGCCCTGCTCATCGCCCTCGCCATCATCTTCCTCATCCCCGTCGTCTTCGTCGTCCTGACCTCCTTCATGGGCGGGCACCAGACCCTGACCGGGGCGCTGTGGCCGCACCCCTTCCAGTGGTCGAACTACCTCACCGCGTTCCGCACCGCACCGCTCGGCCGCTGGTTCGCCAACTCCCTGCTCTACGCGGGCGGCTCGACGCTCCTCATGCTGCTCTCCTCGGTACCCATGGCCTACCTCCTCGCCAAGGTCCGCTTCCGCGGCGCGAACCTGCTCTTCTTCGCGGTCATCGTCGCGATGCTGCTGCCCCCGCAGGTCACCCAGGTCCCCCTGTACGTGATGTGGGCACAGCTGCGGGTGGTCGGCACCTTCTGGCCGCTGATCCTCCCGCACCTGTTCGGCAACGCCTTCAGCATCTTCCTGCTGCGCCAGTTCTTCCTCTCCATCCCCACCTCGTACCTGGACGCCGCGCGCCTGGACGGCAACGGCGAGTGGGGCGTGCTGACCCGGGTCGTGGTCCCGATGGCGAAACCCGGCATCGCCGCCGCCTCCATCTTCATGTTCTTCCAGTGCTGGAACGACTACTACGGGCCGCTGCTGTACACCTCGGAGAACCCCGCGCACTGGACCGTCGCCTACGGCCTCGCCTCCTTCCACGGCGCCCACAGCACCGACTGGGGAGTGATCATGGCCGTCACCACGCTCGCCACCCTCCCCGTGGTCCTCGTCTTCTTCTTCGCCCAGCGCACCTTCGTCGAAGGCATCACCCTCACCGGGGTGAAGGGCTGACGCCCCTCCCGCGCACCGCCGAACCGCACCCTCCGCCCAGAGCAAGGACACCACTTCCGTGAACGCAGCACACGACGCGCCGCTCGGCATCGGCATCATCGGCAGCGGCTTCATCGCCCACTTCCACGTCAGGTCCTGGCAGTCCATCCGCGGCTCCGACATCGTCGCCACCCACTCCCGCACCCTCGACCGGGCCCGCGAACTCGCCTCGTACGCCGAGGAGCTGCGGGTCGGCACCGACGTCACCCCGTACGACGACATCGCCGCGCTGGTGCGCGACGAACGCGTCGACGCCGTCTGGGTGCTCACCCCGAACCACACCCGCGTCGACGTGATCCGGGCGGTGTGCGAGGAGGTGCGCTCCGGACGGGCGGCCCTGCGCGGCATCGCCGTGGAGAAACCGCTGGGACGCAACCTCGCCGAGGCCCGCCACGTCGCCGGCCTGGTAGAGGAGTCCGGGCTGCGCCACGCCTACCTGGAGAACCAGGTGTACGCGCCACGGCTGACCCGCACCCGGGAGCTCATGTGGGCCCGCGGCGCGAGCCACTCCGGCACCCCCTACCTGGCCCGGTGCACCGAGGAGCACTCCGGGCCCCACTCCGCATGGTTCTGGGACAGCCAGGCACAGGGCGGCGGCGTCCTCAACGACCTGATGTGCCACTCCCTGGAGGCCGGCCGCTTCCTCCTCACCCCGCCCGGGAAGAACCCCGGCGACTGGCTGCGGCCGGTGTCGGTGACCGCCACCATCGCCTCGCTGCGCTGGGGGCGCGAGCGGTACGCGGCCCAGCTGGAACAAACCCACCCCGGCGTGCAGGACTACCGGACCACCCCGTCCGAGGACTACGCCAACGCCACCTACACCTTCGTCAACGGCGACGGCGAGCCCGTCATCGTCGAGGCGATGACCTCATGGGGCTACGTGGGCGCGGGCATGCGCCTGTCCTTCGAACTCCTCGGCCCCGAGTACTCGATGAACGCCAACTCGCTCACCGGCGACGCGACCGTCTTCTTCTCCCGGGACCTGCAGCAGAACCAGGGCGAGGACATGCTGGAGAAACAGAACGCGGAACAGGGCCTCATGCCCGTGATCGCCGACGAACCCGCGGCCTACGGCTACGTCGCCGAGAACACCCACATCACCCGGATGTTCACCGACGGCCGGCAGCCCGCCGAGTCCCTGGACAGCGGCGTCGCCGTCACCGAACTCCTCATGGCCGCCTACTACGCGGCCGAAACCGCCACCGTCGTCCACTTCCCCCTCGACCTCACCGACTACGTGCCCGCCGTCGCCCGCCGGGCCTGGCACCCGCGCGGCAGCACGCAGGAGAACGGAGCGGACGCATGAGCGGCGTTCCCACCTACGGATACACCTTCGCCGAGGGACGCGCGGCACAACTGCCCGCCCTGCGCGAGCTCGCCGCCCGGCTGCCGGAACGGCTGGAGCGGTGGCGGCCCTCCTGGCGGCGCATCCTCCTCGCGGGGATCGGGGCGAGCCACGCGGCGCTCGCCACACCCCTGCACGACCTGCGGGCCTCAGGCATCGAAGCCGCACGCACGGACTGCTCGGACTACCCGATCACCACCACAGGCTACGACGCGGTGCTCGCGCTCTCGCAAAGCGGCCGCAGCAGAGAGACCACCGACCTCGTGGCCCGGTTCAGCGCGGCAGGCGTCGCCACCGTGGCGCTCACCAACGCCGAGCACAGCCCGCTCCGGGAGGCGGCCGGCACCACAGTGTCCGCCGGCGACTACCCCGACAGCAGGGTCTCCACGGTCGGCTTCGTCGTCACCTTCGCGGCGCTGGGCATGCTCACGGACGTGCTCACCGGCGGACGCGTCCACGGCGGCTGGGCGCGCGTGCCCGAGGCAGTCGAGAAGGCCCTGGCCGCGGAAGCGGACCGGCTGGCCGACTTCGCGGCCGGGCCACTGCGGCACGGAACGCTCGATGTCGTGGCCTCGGCACCGCAGCTGACCACGGCCGAGGCGGCGGCACTGCTCTTCCGCGAGGGCCCGCTCGTACCGGCCACCGCCTACGGCACCCGCACCTACCTGCACGGGCCAATGGACGTCGCCTCTGCCACGACGAGCCACATCGTGATCGGCGGCGGGCGGGAGGCGGCGCTCGCCGCGCAGCTGCTGCAGAAACCGACGGCCGTACTGGCCGTCACGGACGAGTCCGTCCCGCTCCCGCCCGGAGCCGTCCCCCTGCGGATACCCGCCGCATTCACCCCGGCGCAGCGCGCCCTCATCGAGGTGTGCGTGCTCCAGGATCTCGTGGCACGGGTGGCCGAATCCCGGGACGAGTCCGTGGACAAGGTCGCCTTCGCCCGCGAGGACACGAAGATCGGCGCTCTCGCCGAACTGTGACGGGCCCGTCACGCCGGGGCGGCGCTCCCGTCCCGGCGTTTCCACGGCAGCCTCCTGCTGGCCAACCCCGTGACAGAACCGTCATTTGCCTACCCCACCCCGCTATGTTCTCCGCGGTCCTGCAATGGGGCCGCTGGCCCCCGGGGCCCGAGAGGTGGCACGTCTTCCTCGCGGCAGCGAGTGTGCTGGTAGCGATCATCGCCCTGGTGAGGTAGTCGCTCGGCTCGCCGAGTGCTCACCCCGAACCCGACGGACACGACCCGGGTGGCTGTGCAAGCAGCGAGCCCGGTCGCTAGATGGACGACCGGGCTCGGTGACTGCAGGAGGCTCGCAGTCCCGGCGACCAGACCGGGGCTCGGGCCTCTTGTGCGATCCCGTCGCCGGACACCGCACGTCGTGACGCAATCAGATGGCGCCGAATTGGACGAAACCGAGTATAGCAGCCCCATCAGCTCGCCGGCGGAAGAGCGCGGCACCATGGTCACAAGGTGCCAGACGGCCGCGGCGTCCTGCCGGGCCTGTCCGCGACTACTGGGGCTCCGGCTGTACGACGTGACGTCCGGAGTCCGGCCTGATGATCACTGAATTGGCGGTATGCGGTCAGGGAACAGCAACCGCGCTTGTCGGTTCACCATGTTCAGAAACTCGGCAAGGTTGTCCGGGTGAATGGCGACACGTTGTGCGACCACTGGCCCTTGGCCGTTGACCCTGCCGGACAGCCTGAGAATCAAAGAGAGTCCAGCCCCTTCTTCAGTGACTGTCTCGACAGTTCCCACCTCGAGACCCGTCAGGGCCAAGGTCGGCTCGTCGTCAGACATACGTTCACCCTTTCCACCTCTGATCAGTCGCCTCTGAGAGACGCGTCGGAAGACGCATGCCATGCATCAAAGACCCGTACCGCGCTGGCAGTCTGGGCGACGATACCGGCTTCCGGCGCGTAGCGGCGGAAGCCCCTGCCATCGAGATGCGGCCCCGACAGCAAGGGAGACGGGGACCCATACCCATCTGAGACATCTCGCCCACACTGCCCACCAGTCAGCGCTATCGCGTATCCAAGCTGATCGATGTCGTTGGACAGTCAGGGAAGGCGAAGGCATCAAAGCGCCGTCTTGCTCGGGCGCCTGTGCCGGTAGGCGCGGGCGGTACTCAGACCGGCCGTCGCCACGATCGGAGCCGACCCCATTCCGGGTTCCGTGGCGCGGTCGCCGGTCCGTCCCGCTGGGCGTGTGTGGCCCGCGCCGTCACGTGGGCGGAGGCGGTTCCGGTTCTGCAGGAACCGGTGATCACGGCGGCTGCCCCGCCTCCACCCGCCATAGCGGGGCAGCTGCTACCGGCCCCTGTCCGCCCCGGTCATCACCGGGGCGTGGGCCGTCCGCGTCGGCGGGGACCGTGTACAAGGGGACAGGGTGGAAACGGTTGTCTGTCACGGACCTCAGCGCCATATCGCCACCCGCGGATCGTATCCATCGCTTGTGCATCCGGCTGGGCAGACGGCTGTCCGAGGAGCAGCGCATGCCCACCCCGTCAGCCGTTCATCGCGTGCTCGCCGCCACGCCGAGGCGGAGGGCTCTGGGCGCGGCGGTGGTCTTGCCGCGGCACACGAAGGCAATTCCGTTCTTGATGCGCACTTTTGACAGCTTCCCTGCGTGGCGGGCAAGGGGCGCTAGGGGCTGACGCTCCCATAGGCGCCGCGTCTTCCCGTTTCGGTCTTCGGCAATTGAGGGATGTGCGGCGAGTTGCGGTAGACATGGAGCCTCTCTCGCCCGGCCCCTGCCATCGGAGTCTGGTGAGTCCCGGCCCGGACCGTGACCGGCCTCTGATTCCTGGCTCCTGGAGACATCTGATGCGCGCTCGTCCTCCCCGCGAACTCGCCGAACTCCCGTACGCACACCGCCTGACGCCGTTCATCGGGAGGATCGAAAGGGAGGGCACCTACGATTGGCTTCATTTCGACGGCTGCGTATTCGAAGACGTGGACGGCGGAAGTTCGGGCTTCACCGAGTCCGCGTTCTCCGGAGTGACGTTCACGCGGGGCCGTTACCGGCGCGCCCAGTTTGACGACGTCTGGCTGCACACCGTGCGCGTGGTGGGGGCAGACCTCGCAGAGACCACCTGGATGGACAGCGAGTGTGATGAGGTGGTCCTCGCCGGCACAGAAATCTCCGGCTCGCGCATGAACCGCGTCACTTTCCACAACTGCAAGTTCGACTCGGTCAACACCCGGCTGGCGAAGCTGCGGAACGTCTCGTTCGTGGACTGCCTCCTGCGCGACGTCGACTTCGGTGGAGCCACGCTCATCAACGTCACCTTCCCCGGATCCACTCTGGACCGGGCGCACTTCGACAACGTCAAGTTGACCAACGTCGACCTGCGGAAGGCGGCCGGGCTGAGCATCGCCTCCGGTCTCGAATCCTTGAAGGGCGCAACGATCAGTACCTGTCAGCTCCTGGACATGGCACCTGCGCTGGCCCAGGCCCTCGGCCTCACCGTGAAAGACGACTAGTGCCGCATCAGGCAACGTTTGCCCTGTCGACGACCGTGCGGAGGTGCCGGTCGTCGGCATGGCGGTTTCGCCAGATGATGCATCGGCGGATCATGCTGCCCTGTTCTTTGTGGGAGGCGTGATCGGTGCCGTCGAGGGTGAAGTACCGCAGGGCGGTGAACTGGGCCTCGTCGGGTAGGACCGCTGCATTGCTGCAGCGGTCCCCCCTCAGAACCGGCCATGCCCGTTTCCGAGCAACCGGCTCAAGCAAGCCCCTCGGGCTCGCGGGCGGACAGAAGTGCTGGTCACTGGCCGGGGCCAGTGGCCAGCCGACGCTGGCAGTGGGTGTGTATCAGGCGTGAGGTGGCGGGTTTGTCCGGCGTGCCGTTGCCCGCATCTGCGGAAACCGCGTGTTTGCGGATCGCGGTGCGGGTGCCCTTGAGCCACTGTTCCCACTGGTCGGGGGTTTGCGGCTCGTCGTCGGCGTGCAGCAGCGTCCCTCCGCAGAGCGGGCATCGGCCGTCCTGCTTCTGCAGCAGATGCAAGGTGCCTTTGCCCAACGGGAGTTTGCCGCGGCGGTGCCGCTTGGCCCAGAAGTCGGCCAGGGCGGGATCGTCGGTTGACGCCCTCCCCGGCACCATCCGGTGCCGGACGATCGGCGTCCAGGCGAACTTGTAGAGGTAGAAACTGCTGGCGCGGTCCCCAAACACCCACGTGTCCTGCCTGAACGGATTGAACATGCCGAAGTACCGGGCGGTCACCCAGCGCATCGGCTTGTTCGGGTGGGAGAACTTGGCCCACTTGTAGACCAGCCTCCACACATAGGCGTCCAGCGAGTTGAACGCCCGCTTGGATACCCCGATCCGGTAGTAAGCGGACCAGCCCTTGATGATCGGGTTGAGCTTGGCGATCACCGCGTCGGCGTTGGCCCCTCGCAGGGCCAGCACCTCGGCGGCGAGCCGTTCCCGGATCCGCCGCAGGGCCGCGTTACTCGGCTTGGTCAGCAGCTTGCCGCGATAGCGTCGGATATTAAACCCCAAGAAGTCGCAGCCCTCATCAAGGTGGACAATGCGCGTCTTGTCCTCGTTGAAAGCCAGCCCCCGGGGCGTGAGCCACACAGCCAGTTGTGCCTTGACCTGCTCGGCCTGTTCCCGTGAATGGCACAGGGCGAGGAGGTCGTCGGCGTAGACGACCACCACCGGGGAATCGCGCGCCAGGAGCACGGCATCACTGCCGGGATTCTGGTAGCGGACTCCGGCGGCCCTTCCCATTCCGTGCAAGGCGATGTTCAACAACGCAGGACTGATCACCCCACCCTGGGGAGTTCCCTCCACCGTGGGGGTGAACCAACCTTTCTCGACCACACCGGCCTTCAGCCATCCGGCAATCATTCCCCTCGCGGGGAAAGTGCCCAATGACGCGAGCAAGTGATCGTGGTCGATTCGGTCGAATGCCGCTTTCAAGTCGGCGTCGAGCACCCACAGGCGTTTGGCGTTCTTGCCGCTCGCCGTCGTGTGGATGGCAACGATCGCGTCATGACAGCCGCGACCAGGTCGAAAGCCGTAGACCTTCGGTTCCAGCCGTGCCTCCCACTCGGGCTCCACTGCATTCAGCGTCAGAGCTTGTAGGCATCTGTCTGCGATCACGGGAATTCCGAGTGGGCGCTGTTTCCCATTCGCCTTGGCTATATACACCCGCTTGACGGGCTTGGGCTTCCACGGGGCCGCGTCATGCTGGACCCAGTCGGCCATCTCGGCCTTTCCCTGGGGCAGCAGGACGACTTTCCCGTCGATACCCGCCGTCTTGCGGCCAGCGTTGACCTCCGTGACCCGCCGCACACTCGCGAGTGCGTTGGCGCGGGAGCGGAGCATCAACTTCTGCAGGTTCCTGACCTTGGCCAGGTCTCCTGCCTGCGATGCCGTAAAGATGCGTTGCCGCAGACGCCGTACGTCGTCCTCGACCTTCCGCCAGTCGATCGACGACCAGTCGGTGATCTCGTCCTCCGGTCCGTTCGCCATGCCGGCTGCGGTCGCAGCGGCTTGCGCCGCCCCAGCCACGTGTGTCGTCACGGCGTCCAACTTGCCCTTCGGTTCAGGTGTCTTCGGTCATCGATTCCTCACAGGCTCACCAGACCCACGTCAGCACCCTTTCAGGTCGGGGCATCGGCCCCTATCCGGCCAGTTATGCGGAAACCGCCGACGGAGGTGTCGGTGCATGGTTCTCGTTTTCCTGCTGCCTTTCGGCGACCGGCATTCGCTTGCTGGGTCTTCCTGCGCCCGCTGGAGATTTGGGCCTTCCTTGCGGTTGGCTTACCAGGCCAGCACTGCATTGCCTGGACTCCATCGGGGTTGTCACGTTCCGCATGAGAGAGATGCTGCCGGGGAGGGTGCCCTCTGCACCCCGGGGACGGCGGTGCACTCCCGACCAGCCAGATTTCTCCGGTCGGCGCCTGCCGCTTTCCAGCGGCCAGTCCCTATCTCCCGCTGAAACAGCCCATCGGCGAGAGTGCTCATGACGAGGCATCATCAAGGGTTCATTCGCATTCACCCGTCCGGCATTTCCCAGCCTGTAACCCCCGGATGGAACGAGGGTCCTTGGGCAATTCCCCGGGCTTCGCACCCCGCGATTACTCACGACGCACGCCGGGGCGGGAACAAGCCCTGTGCACTGGCCCGGGTCCTATACCTTCGACATCAGTCGAACCTCCTTGGTGATTTCCACTCTTCTCAAGCGACTTTCGTGTCGCACGATCCGGTTCAGCCAGGAGGAGTTCGTCGGCGTGTAGGCGATCTCGACGTTGTTGTCCGCGGCCCAGGTACCGACCCCCTGGCAGCGTTTCGTGGTCAGGTGCGGGGAGAAGTTGTCGCAGACGATCGCTATGCGGGTGTCCGGTGGGTGGAGAGCGCGCAGGTAGCGGCAGAACTCCAGGAACTGTGTCCGTCTCTTGACCGGCTTGATATGGCCGTAGAGCTTGTCCTTGGCCAGGTCCAGGGCGGCGAACAGGTGCCGGACTCCGCCGTAGCGGTTGTAGGTGGCCCGGCGCCTGCGGCGCGGTTCGCGAGCGGGATCTTTGTGACTGCCGCCACGTTCGGCCCATTGCCGTCCGGGGTGCGGCATCAGGTTGAGCGGACCGAACTCGTCCATGCAGAAGACGACATCGGGTTCGCCGTCCTCGGGTATGACCTCGCCGTCGGCGATTGCGTAGAGGTGTTCGACGCGGGCCTTCTTGGCCGCGTAGTCGGGGTCACGGGAGGTCTTCCAGGTCTTTATGCGTTGAAAGGAGACGCCTTCCTCGCGGAGCAGGATGCGCAGGCCCTCGTGGCTGATGTCGTCGACCACCCCCTCGGCGACCAGGAAGTCCGCCAGCTTGGTCAGGCTCCAGGCCGAGAACGGCAGGTCGTGCTCGGTGGGCTTGGACTTGGCGATCTTCTTGATCTCACGGCGCTCGGGCAGCGTGAACGTCTTCGGGCGACCGCCCTTGTACTTCGGGTAGAGCGAGTCGAAGCCGTCGGTGTTGAAGTTGTGGATCACATCGCGGACCCGGTCGTTGCTGGTGAACGACACCTCGGCAATCTTCGCTGTCGGCATGCCCTGCGCGGACAGCAGGACCATCTGGGCCCGCCGCCAGGTCACCACTGACCCAGTGCCCCTGCGGATGATCCGCAGCAGCCGTTTGCCCTCGTCACCGTCGATCTCGCGTACGCGCACTCGTTCCGCCACCGGGACAGCGTGCCGCACACGCGCCGCCCAGCGAAGTACCGAGACGGCGTGGCACATCACAACGGGGCAAACAATGCCTGATGCGGCACTAGCGTCCAGTCGGGTTGCGCGATCGTGTGACGTTCCCGGCTGGGAACCAGCACGATCACCTCGTGGCCACCGGGTCCGTAGGGTCCTTGATAGATCGATTGGCGGCTGCGGGCGGGCGCCGGGTGGGCCCGTTGGCGGACGCGGTCCGGCCACGCCATAGCTTGGATCGCGGAGCGGGCCGGTCGCCTACGTCCAGTGCCGGTGCAGCGGGCCATGCACTATGTCCGCCGAAATGCCCCCTTCCCCACGGCCGTGACGCCTGCGAGGGCCGGTTGAGCATGACCCCGGGCCGGTGGCGGTGGCCGGTCCCGCTCCGCCCCGCTTGGGGAGCCGAAACGAAAGTGACCGCCGGCGCTTGAGCTGGGCACGACGCCCCTGGAACGCAAACGCCACGATCGGAGTGCTGCGGGGTATTACCAGACGATGACCACCCCAGGCGGAACCGGCCCCTCACCCGAGGAGGGGTCCTCCGGCGGCCCCGACGGTGCGTCGTCCTCGGCAAGTGTCAGGCTGGGCCACGGCCCGGCGAGGGTGGCGTCGTCCAGGGTGATGCCGAGGTGGTCCAGGACGAGGGCCACCACAGGTGCTACCCCGGCATCCTCGCTTTCGTGTGCGGCGAGTGCTGCTTCCACCTGTCCCCACCAGGGGCCGTACGGTTCGGACCGGGTGTGCTCCATGCCGGGCTCGAAGTACTCGACGCACTCGCCGTCACGCCAGTACTGGAAGACGTCCATCCCCTCGGTGGTCGCCACGCTGTACGTCTCGGTACCCCGGGACAACTCCGCGAGCACTGCCTCCTCGAAGCCGATGCCGCCATCCTCCTCGACGCAGAAGGCCCATTCACCGATCCTGCCGGACCGCAGCAGCGAGACCGTCCCGTCGCCGGTCTCCGGCGAGACCAGGTCGGAGGCTGTGTCCCAGTCCAGCAGGCATGCCGGGTCCGGGTCGGCCCCGTACCGGGTGAAGACCTCCTCGGGGCTCAGGCTGCGGGTAAAGGTGACGCACATCCAGGCCACCGCCCAACGGAGCGAACCCGTCTCCGCGCCTGTCTTCATCCGGTGCCTCCGTCGCTTGCTTTGGTACCGCATGCCGGCCCGGCCACGCGCGTAACGCGACGGAGAGCCGGGACCATGCTGCCTGATGGCCGCGGAGGCTACTGCAGCAGGATCAGCTTGCGGAGGCGACGGCCTACTTCGGCTGGGGGCCTTCACTCACCGCGGCGGCGGTCAAGGCCACCAGATTGTCGGTCCAGCGGTCGCTCTCCTTCGTCGCGACCTTGAGGCCGCATCCGGAACAGACGAGGTTGGGACCGTCCTGGCCCGCAAGGCCGCAGCAATCATTGAGGCGGCGAGCGCCGGAAGGGACTGCCGTCCCCGGAACGTCGCCGGGGTGAAGGATCAGAAGGGAACCGTCGAAGTTGACCTTGAAGGTTCCCTGAGCCAGTCGTGGCGAAGCGATCTCGTGCCCGGGCGGGCGCTCGGGGCCTCTCAGCGGCTCCCCCAGGCTCCACCTCGCCAGTCAGAGGCTGCCGACAGTTCACGCACTGAAAGACAATGACACGACCAATTCTGCCTGGGCGACATCACGGGCATGAAGCCAACACCGTGTTCACCACGCCCCTGTCAGCGTCACGGCCGCCGGACCGCCCCTCAGCTGTCTCCCCCACATTCCGGCCCGGCTGACTTCGCTGCGACAGCTCTACGGAGAGCGGCGCAGCCGGGCCGCTCCGCCCCTCAGGGTGCGGGGCTCCTCTCGTCAGCGCTGTGCAGGGCACTGATGGTGCGGCGCAAAAAGGCCGGGCGCATGGTCGGTGTGATCGCGAGGACGAGCAGCAGGATGAGGAGGGCGCATCCCAGGTACACGGTGCGGATGGTGGTGTGCTCGGCCAGGAGGCCGGCGCCGAGGGCTCCTGCCGGGATCGCGAATCCGAAGGCGCAGAGCATGTTGACGCTGGCGACGCGGCTCAGGTATTCGCGGGGTACCAGTTGCTGGCGCAGAGAGGTCATCTGCACGTTGGCCATGAGGCCGAAGAAGGCGTTGACCGTGAGCGCCAGGCCCAGGACGGCGGGCTGGTCGGTCCAGCTCATCAGGGCGAAGAGGGGGCAGGTGACGGCTACCGCGGGCAGCAGGATGGCGGGGACGCCGAGGCGGTCGCCGATGCGGGGGGAGAGCATGCCGCCGAGGAAGGCGCCGACTCCGCTGCCGGCGAGGATGAGACCGAACTGAGAGGGGGGCAGGCCGAGTTCGTCGACCGCGAGCAGTGCGAGCAGTGATTGGGCGGCGCTCTGCGTCAGGTTGACGACGGTGATGACCAGGAGGAAGGAGCGCAGCAGCGGGTGGTGGCGGACGAGCTGGATGCCTGCGGTGACGTCCTTGCGCAGGGACGTGGAGGAGGAGGTGGTGGAGGGGCGGTTCGTGCTGGGCACCAGGGACAGCAGGCTTGAGCCGATCACGAAGCTGATGGCGTCGATGATGAAGGGCACGGCCTTGCCGAGGCTGAAGAGCCAGCTGCCGGCCATGGGGCCGATGAAGTTGGAGCCCACGTTCTGGAGTGTGAAGAGGCGTCCGTTCGCGTGCGGCAGTTGTTCGGCTTTCACCAGGTCGGGCAGCAGTCCCTGCGCTGCCGTGCTGAAGAGGGTTTCGCCGATGCCCAGGAGGAGGGCGACGCCGTAGAGCAGGGTCAGGGGGTCGGCGTGCGTGAGTACGGCGATGGCCAGGGCGGAGACGACGGCGGCGCGGCAGAGGTCCACGAGGATCATGAGGGTGCGCCGGTCGTAGCGGTCGGCGACGGCGCCGCTGACGAGGGACACCAGGAGCCAGGGAAGGCGGTTGGCGATGGCGACGCCGGTCACGGCGACGGGGTTGTCGGTGAGGGTGATGACGAGGAGGGGGAATGCCGCGAGGCGGACGCCGTCACCGACCGCGGAGACTCCGGATGCTGCCAGCAGCGCGGTGAAATGCCGGGTGCGGCGCAGTGCGGGGGCGGCGGGGGGTGTCATGGTGCGGGTGCTCCGATCATGAGCCAGGGGGAGGTCCAGGGGCCGGCTCCGCGCTGCCAGGGGCCGCACCACTGGCCGTGGTCGAGGAAGGCGGCGAGGTGTCGTGGGGTGATGAGGGCCGGTGGTTGGGGGGTGCCGTCGTCGCCGAGGGGGCGCAGGCTGATGACGGGGTTGTTGCCGTGTGGTCCGCAGGCCAGCAGGGCGGCGGCGACGACGAGGGTGGCGGTGGCCGGCAGGGGTTGCGGGGGGTGTTCTGGGGCGAGGACCAGGTCGCGGACGACGGGGCCGCTGAGGCCGCTGTGCCCGGAGGAGTGGGTGCGGTGCGTCCACGCGGTGGCGCGGTCGGTGACGTGGGTTCTGAGTGTGCCGTGGTCGGCGAAGGTTGTGGGGGTGCGGGGGGTGCCTTCGTAGTCGGTGCCGCGGTGCCATGCGGGGTCGCTGAGGGAGGTGTGGGGCCAGTGGTCCAGGCGGGTGCGGCCGGTGAGGGCGTTCAGGATCGGCTGGAGCAGTACCTGTGAGAGGGCATGGGGCGGGATGAGCCAGTGTGCCCGGTCGTGGGCGGGTGGTGGGCCGGTGTGCTCGGGCGCGCCGGGCGGGATGCGGGCCAGCAGGTGGCGGCCGCTGGAGAGTTCGTGCCACCGGTAGGAGAGCGCGGTGTGCCGGTGGTTTCCGGTGGAGGATTCCACGCTGGTGGTGATGTGCTGGGTGTGCGTTCCGCTCGCCTGGAGCCAGCTCAGGCCCCTCAGGTCCCCCGGGGCGAGTGCTGGCGGTGCGGGCTGCGGTGCGGCGCCGCGGGCGGCGGGCTGCTGCGGGCCGTGCGCGGCGCGGCGGATGGCCTGCTGGATGAGGGTGTCGAGGTCGGGCGGGGTGGGGCCGTGGTGTGCCGTGGCGGTGCCGAGGCGGCCGTGGACGGTCACCGTCACCCGGGTCGCCCTCTCGTGGTGGCAGGTCCGCTCGGCGGGCCGGATCTGCTGGGAGCGTGCGTGGAGGCGCAGGATCTCCCAGGAATGTGTCATCGTCCGTACCTCATCACGCGGGGGTGCGGCAGGAGCAGGGGTGGGCACTGGACCCGGGAGGGGAGGAGATCGCCGTGTTTGATGCACGCGCCGCGGGGTGCGTGGTCGGGTTTGTCCAACAGTGCTGGCGTGGTGGTGGTGAACACCGCGCGGGCGAGGTCGCGATGGCCGGCGGCGAGCCGGAAGGGCGCCAGGAGCAGGGGGGCGGTACCGCTGGTGACGAGCTCGGCGTGGGAGATGTCCAGGAGTGCCTGGCCGGCGTGGTACTGGGCGCCGCGGACGGCGGTGCAGTAGGCGGTGGCGGCGGGCCAGGCGCCGTGGCCGTGGGGTGCCGCGGGGTTGTGGACCGTGAGGTCGAGCAGGCGCAGCCGCGGCTGGAGGCCGTGCGGGGCGCACCAGGCGTGGCCTGCGGGGCAGGAGTCGTGCGGCGTCGTGGTCCGGTCGGTGGGGGCGAGGGCGGTGGTGCCGTCGTCGACCAGGGTCAGGGCGCGGGTGGTGACTCCCTCGTCGTCTGCCGGACGGCCCGCGGCGGGCGGTGCCGTGATGCGGGTGTGGGCCGGCAGGACCGGGGTGCGGGGCGGGAGGTCGCCCTCTTCCAGGGCGTGGCCGATCAGTTCGTGGATCAGCACGCCGGCTACGGCCGGCGCGAGGACGAGGGCGGTGTGGTCCGGGAGTGGAGCGGGGGCGGGTGGCGGCTGGTGGTGTTGCTGTTGCCACTGGGCGGCGAGGCGGGCGGCCAGGCGGGCGAGCGCGGCGGGGCTGTGGGTCAGGCGGCGCAGGGAGGTTCCGGTGGGGCCGTGCAGGGACAGGTCCCAGGTGTCGGTGGCCAGGGCGGTTGTCATGCCTTCGGAGTTGCGGTAGTCGCGCAGGCTGCGGGTGAGCTGGAGCGTGGGGGTGGTCTGCGGGGGCCAGGGCACCGTGTCCAGGTGGTGCAGGGCCTGCTGGAGGTCCGCGAGAGCGTCGTCTGGGGGGAGTTGGAGGTCGGCGGTCAGGGTGTGGTGGCGTACGTCCCAGCAGTTGGTGCGGGGGTAGTAGGTGCGGGGGGGGCTGCTGTGGTGGGAGGTGGGGGCGCCGGTGTGCCAGTGACCGTCGCGGCGGGTTGCCGGGCAGGTGACGGTGCGGTCGGTGCGGAGCTCGCGGTAGGCCGGTCTCACGGGTGCAGCACCAGCGTGTCCGCGTGCGCGGTGGCGGTGAGGGTGCCGCGTGCCAGGAGTTGGTGCAGGGCTGTCGCGGCGGTGTGCAGGGCGAGCGGGCGTCCCCGGCACAGGTGGGCGCCGTGTCCGAAGGCCAGGTGGTCGGGCGCGGTTCCGGGGCAGGGGTGGCGGGACGGTGGGGGTCGGCGGGGGTCGGTGTTGGCGGCTGGGATGTCGATCAGTATGCGGTCGCCGGGGCGGAGCGCTGTCCCCGCCAGGCGGGCCGGGCGGGTGGCGACGCGTGTCACGTAGATGTCGGGGAGGTGCCGTGCCGTGTGTGCGGCGGTGTTCAGGGCGCCTTCCGGGGTGGCCAGGTGCCGTTGTCGGGCGGGCGGAAGCTGCGCGGTGGTGTGCAGGGCGGCCTGGGTGAGGGCGCCGCTCATGTCGAGAGCTGCCATTTCCAGGAGGGGGATGGTCAGGAGAGGCGCTTCCCTTGCGGTGATGAAGCCGCGCTGGATCGCGAATCCGGGCAGTCCCCGGGGATCGAGTCCGCCGGTTTCGGCCACGTTCCGCACGGTGGTGCGCACGGTGTGGAGGAGGGTCAGGGCGGCTGCGCGGTCGCCGGAGGCCAGGAGTTCGGTGGCCACGCGCAGCCGGCCGGCCAGCTCGACGGCGGTGCCCGGGTCGAGGCCGGCGAGGGCGTAGCTCAGTTGCCGGGTGTAGGGGCGTACGTAGGCGTCGGGGACGTGGAAGGGGGTGTGGTCGGGGAGCTGGCCGGCCAGGCGCCGGGCGAGGGGGGTCATGACGTGGCTGGTGAGGGCGGCCAGGTTCTGGGGGGAGAGGGCGGCGGCCAGGGCCGAACGGAACCGGGTGCGGTCGCCGGCGGTCCCGGTGTCGGTGGCCAGGAAGAAGCTGCGGGAGTAGCCGGGGACGTATTCGTCGGCCTGTGCGGTGCGGAAGGTGCGGGCGTCCGCGAGCACCTGCTGGGCCTCGTCGAACCCTGCGACCAGCCACACCCTGTCCTCCAGCGGGCGGACGGGGACGAACGGTGTGTTCACGGCGCCGCCGGCAGGTTGTCGGGGGCGAAGACGGCGCGCAGGGTGGGGGCCGCCCGGCCCTGGGGGGCGAGCGCGGCCAGCAGCGCGGCCGCGTCCTGGCCGAGAACGGCCGCCGGGTCCGCACAACCGGCGGGCTGGGCGTGGCGGGCGAGGGCGGTGGCGGCTGCGGCGGCGACGGGCGGCATGCCCGACCACCGCAGCACTTCCCCGGCATGGTGCACGGCGTCGGCCGGCCCGCAGCCGGCCGGCGAGTAGCCGTCCAGGGCCAGGCGCATCAGCAGTGCGGCCCGGTCGCGCAGCCGCTCGGGGCCCAGCGACAAGGAGACGGTGAGCAGGTCGAGTGTTGTGCGTGCGGCGGCGGGGAAGCCGGCTGCTTCCTGCTGGAGGGCCAGGCGCAGCGGGTCGAAGGCGGTGGCCCCGTGCGCGTCGCGGCATGCTGCGCGGCGCACTTCGGCGGGGAGGGCGGCGAGCTCGATCAGCGTGCCGTCGAGGTAGAGGGCGTCCGCGCCGCAGAGCAGGAACTGCCGGATGGCGTCGTCAGGGGTTTCCACCAGGGGCTCGCCGTAGGTGTTGAAGGACGTGTTCAGCACCGCGCGCAGGCCGGTGCGCTCCCCCAGGGCCAGCAGCAGCTGGTGGTACGCCTCCTGGTCGGGGTGGACCACTTGGTAGCGGATGGTGCCGTCGGTGTGCTGCACAGGGGCCAGCCGGGGATCGCGTACCCGGGCCACGGCGAGCATGTACCTCTCCAGGGAGGCGGGGACGGCCGCGGTCTCCAGCAGGTTCTGCTGCGCGCCGGCGGCGATGCTCAGCCCGAAGGGCCGGAACGGTTCACGGTATTTGACCTCGGCGTTGAGGCGGGCGACGACGCCGGGGGCCGTGGGGTCGGCCAGGATGCTGCGGGCGCCCAGCGCCCGCGGGCCCCATTCGGAGCGGCCGGTGAACCAGCACACGAGCGCGCCGTCGGCGATGCGCTCGGCCACCTGCTGCGGCCCCACCCGGCGGTCGTGGCCGCCCAGGCCGGCCGCATCCAGGGCCTGGCGGGTGCGGTGCGCGGGGTAGGCCGGACCGAGGAACGCGGAGAAAGGCGCGGTGGCCGGGCGCGCATGGCCCAGCACTTCGATCCAGCCGTAGGCCGCCAGGCCGACGGCCACGCCGTCGTCGGTCGCCGCGGGATGGATGAAGACGTCCCGGTAGCCGGCCTCCTTCAGGCGGGAGTTGGCGGTGCAGTTCAGGGCGACGCCTCCGGCGTAGGCCAGGTAGCGGGCGCCGCTGGCGCGCTGGAGGGTGCGGGCCTGGTGCAGTACCGCCCGCTCCAGTTCGTCCTGCGCCGTGCGGGCCAGGTCCCGGGCCAGGGCGGTGTCCCAGTGGACGGGCTGGAACATCAGGCGCAGGTCTTCCACCGTTTGGGGCTGCCAGCCCTCGTAGCCGGGCCGCAGCGGGAGGTGTGCCTGGAGCAGGAAGTCGGTCAGCGCCCGCAGTTCGATGCGGACGTCGCCGCTCTCCTCCAGATGGATCAGGGCCGGCCACTGGGGGCGCGGGCGGCCGGTGGCCGCCAGTGCCATCAGTTTTCCCGCGGCGGGCAGCCCCGCTTCCGACAGGCCGGTCAGGGCGGCGAAGACGTCGAAGAACATGCCCAGGCTGAGCTCGCCGCCGCGCCCCAGAAAGCGGCGGCGTACCTGCAGCGCGCGGCCGGCGCCGGTGAACCAGGTGCACTTCTCGAACGTGCCGTCCCGCAGATGATGTCCCTGCTCGTCGATGACGAGGACGTCGCAGGCGGGGAAGGGGGCGGTGGCGTAGGCGCTGTAGGCGTGCCCCAGGTGGTGGGAGGGCGCCGCGGGCTCGACGACCTTGTCCGCGTCGATGGGGAGGTAGCGCAGCAGTTCCTCCCGGCAGGTGGTGATGGAGCGTCCGCAGACGACCAGGGACACCTCGTCCAGCTGGATGCCGGCTTCCTTGAGGACCGCGGTGATCGCTGCCAGCGGGGGCAGCACGAGGTGGCCTGCGCCGCTGTAGAAGCCCTGGGACTTCTTGCGCCGGTCCAGTCGTTCCTCGGCGACCGCCGCCAGGACGGTGCCGTCGCGCAGCACGGCGGCCGACCGGTCGTGGCTGGACATGCTGACGCCCAGGACGTACACGTGGCCTGTCATGCTCATCCGTCCGTCGGTTCGGTCAGCTTGCCGAAAATGCGGTGCAGTTCGCCGCGGCTGGGCGTCCCCACGCTGGTGTGCACGACGCCCCGGTCGCGGTCGCGGCCGATCTCGGCCAGCGCGAGCTGGCTCATCAGATAAGCGGTGAAGATCTGCTGACGGGTGAGGTGCTGCGTGCGGTAGGCGGGGTAGCCGCCCGACTCCTGCATGTCCTCGAGGCCGTCGATGAGGTGAAGGCCGTACTTGCCCGGGTGCTCGGCGTACTCGGTGCCCGGGTGCGGGCAGTACACGTAGGTGTTGATGCTTTCGACCACGCCGGTCGCGTAGAGCGTCGTGAGGAGATTGAGGCTGGCGATGAGGCTGTCCACGGTGTCCGCGGGGGAACCGATGATCCATTCGAGATGGGTGCCCAGGCCCGCGGCGCGCGCGGTCTCCACCGCGGCCAGCACGGTATCGAAACGCTGTCCCTTGCCCATGCCCCTGAGGATCTGGTCGTCGGGGCTGTCCAGGCCCAGGAACACCCGGTGGGTCATCGTCGCCAGATGCCCGGCCACCTGGGGCGTCAGGAGACTGGAGTGGGTGTAGAGGCCGTCGAAGCGGATGCCGCGCGCCACGCAGATGCCGCTGATGTCCTTCACATGCTCCAGGTCGCGGGTGAAGATCTCGTCCTCCAGGAAGGCGAAGTGGGCTCGGCCTCCGGTGGCCCCGGCCAGCGCGTCCAGTTCGGCGGCCACCCGGGGGGCCGATTTGGTGCGGTAGTTGAGCCAGTTCGGCACGCCCGCGCAGAAGCGGCACCGGAAGCGGCATCCGGCGCTGGTGCGCAGGCTGAAGGGGATCGGGTCCGTCGCCGTGCCGTGCCCCAGCTGCTCCCACCACGTCATGGAGCGCTCCAGCAGCCGCCAGGCCGGCATCGGCGTCTCGTCCAGCGTCGCCGTGGTCGCCGCGTGGGGGCGCTGTCCGGCGGCCGCGGTGGCGCGGGTGACCAGGCTCTCGTGCCGGGCGGCGGCCCCGTGCCGGAGAATCTGTCCGGCGATGTCTCCGATCACCGCGTCGGGTTCGCCGTGGACCAGGAAGCCGCATTCCGGCACCTGCTCCAGCAGCTGCGCTCCCGCGGTCGTCGGCAGCCTGCCGGTCGCACCGATGATCATGTCGGGGTACTCGGCCTTCAGCTCCCTGGCGATCACGGACATGCCGAAGAGGGTGGCGGTGGAGCGGCTGGGGATGAAGTAGTCGCCCGTGAAGACCGCCATCCGGGCGGGCGTGCTTCTGAGAACGGACCGCAGGACGGGCAGGTCGCGGGCCTCGTCCCAGCTGTCGAAGAGGTTCTGCAACGCGAGGTAGGCGACCTGCAGCCCGTGCTGCTCCAGGCCGCCGGCCAGGCTCAGTGGGGGCGAGTCCCACGGTTCGCGCACCGGGTACCGGGAGCTGATGGCCTTACGGAAGGTCGGCCGGCGGAAGGGCGCGATCACCAGGACGTCAACCGTCATGCCGCGCCCCCTCGGCCTCGGCGCAGCGCCGCACCCACGGCTCCCCCCAGCTGGCGAGCGGTACTCCCTGCCGCGCCAGGCCGAGGAGGAGGCGGCACACGGCCTCGGTCGGGGCCGCCAGTTCCGCGATGAGGCCGCCCGGCGGCGGGTCGTTGGCCAGGACCCAGGCCAGGGCACGCCGCGCATCCCCGTTGCCCGTGATCACCGCGGTTGCCACGCGCAGTTCCACGCTCCCCTCCCGCAGCGCGATGCGGGCCGCCCCCGGCCCCTTGCCCAGCACGCGAAAGCTCATGAGGCGGCCTCCGTCAGCCCAGCGGCGAGCAGCGTGCACGCCGAATCCGCCGCGAAGGGGCTGCCGTGCTGCGCGAGCGCCCGGGAACGGGACCCGCCGCCGCACAGCCGCGCGAGGTCACAGCCATCGCACGCCGGTGAGATGTCGGACAGGCGCATGTCGCGCAGCTGCCGCAGCGGCGCGGCGCTCTCCCACAGCTCGCCCAGTTCGCTCTCGCGCAGCGACCCGCAGCGCATGCGTTCCTCGCCCACCATCAGGACGCTCGGGTAGACGCTGCCGTCCCCGCTGACGCACAGTTCGGTGACCCCGGCGACGTCTCCCACCGTGCGGTGGCGGCCGTAGGCGCTCTCGCGCAGCGGGCTGCGGTTGTGCCAGGCCCGCTCTGCCGTGGCGAGGTCGAAGCCGCCTTCGATCAGGGGCAGATAGAACTCCCACGCACTGGGCAGGGACAGCTGCATCAGCGGAAGATCACCGGCGAGCTTGCGCACGGTCAGCTGCTGGAACTGCTGCGACCACACAGCGGAGGGAAACTCGAAGCGCTCCAGGTGCGCGCGCCCGTACCCGGCGGGAAAGAACTTGATGGCGACCAGGGACCGGGCCCCCAGCCGACCGGTGGCCATCGCATAGGTCGGCACCAGGTCGGACATCGTCGCCCGCGTCATGGTCGTGTTGACCGACACGTCCAGCCCCGCGCCCACGGCCCGCTGCACTCCCTCAGTGACCCGGCGGAACAGCGCCTCCTTCGCCGACCGGCTGGCACCTGGCTGGGCCCGCAGCTCGGAGAAGGACTCCGGAGTCGACCCGTCGATACTCACGTTGACGCCGAGCCCCGGGCACTGCTCGGCCAGCACGCCCAGCATCGCGTCGGAGAAGAACAGGCCGTTGGTGATGACGGACACCCGCCACCCGTCCAACGCACAGGCAGCGCTGAGAATCGCCACGATGTCCCTCCGCACGAAGGGCTCGCCCCCGGCGAAGGCCACGCTCAGGACACCGTGCGCGTGCAGCTGGCCGATGATCGCGACGATCTCACGGGTGGTGAGCTCGTCCGGAAGAGCTGCCCCTGACGCACTGTGACAATGACTGCACGAGAGATTGCAGGCGTTGGTGAGATTGAAGTCGACGTGGACCAGTCCAACCACGAACGTCCCCCTGGTAGCGGTTGCCCCGACGCACGAGGCACGCCCGGCAACCACCGGGCGCACCCCGCCTCTTCACACAGTCCCGTCAGGGACCGTCAGCGCTGCGCGTGAGCCGTCTCCGACTTCACAGCGGCCTGAACCCTGGCGAGCACGTCATCCGACAGAGGGGCCACCGGAGCCTGGCCCTCCTGGTTCTCGGGGACGTTCATCGCCGTGCGGTTCCACTGCATGGAGTCGACGTGGGTGACTTCGAAGGCGGGCTGGAAGGCCGTCATACAAACCCCTTAGGCCACGATGCGTTTACCAGTTGTCACGCAAGGCTACCGACGGTGCGCCACTCGAGCATATGCGCACATTCATTCACCATCACTCCCTTCGAGCACCGGAGCGCACGGCCCGCCGGAGCGGCCTCCCGCACGCCGTCCCACCCGCCCGGCCGTTCCGGTCCCTGCGGTCCGCCACGTGGACCTCCTCGCCGCTACGGGTGGCGGCCGTGCCAGCGTGCTTGCCCGGAAGCCTTGAGCGCCGCCGCCGCCGAGTCCCTCCTGCACGATCGCCCGCCCTGCCCCCAGTGGATTCGAATCCGGACATTGCCACGCCGTTCAGGCCCCCCTCTCTCAGCATCAACACCACGACCAGGGAAACAATATTCACCCAAAATGCCCGCATAAGATGAAGTGGAGAGAATCGCTGTTCCCAGCAATCGAGATCCGCCGTAAGGTCGCGAACATGAGTATTCAGAACCATATAGGCGACGGGGCGAACATCCGAGGTGAAGTCCTCCAGGCGGATGTAGTGGAGAACGTGACGTTCGGTTCCGGAAATGTGCCCTCCGCAGCTGACGACGGAGGGCTGAAGCATCCGCACAGTGCCGCCGTCGGGAAACTCTGGGAACTCCTCTCCGAAGAAGGCGCACCTCGTGTGGGCCTGTCACGTGGAGAAGCCGAGGCTGTCACAACACTCCTGACGATCTGCGCTGACTATGTGCCCGCCGTCGCCGCATGCGCAGACGAACTGGCAAGCCGTATCCGCCCCACCTGATACGACGTCAGCCCTCTAACGGGATCTCAAGGGGAAGACCTCATAGCCCATCGCGCCGCTACCGGCTTCGGTACAACTGGTCTACTGCCCAGTGCCGGTGGTCATGCGCTTGGCCCAGCCCATGGCCACGGCCCTGGCAGCCGCCGAGACCGGCACCCGAGGGCGACCGTTGGGGGCGATGTAGCCGCGCGCGCCACCGTCCGGCGTCTTGTCGGCGATGAGGATCAGCCGGATGCCGGCGATAGTGGTGACCAGCCGCCCGCCAGGGCGCAGTGCGTTCAGCCAGGAGACGGGCACGGGGCGTACTGCGACGGTGGAGATGATGCGGTCGAACTCGCCGGGCAGCGTCGCGTGCAGGCGCGGCGGGCGTCACCGATCTGGTGCCACATGCTGGCGGTGTCGGTGAAGTAACGGGCGCGGCGTTCGGCGGTGGGCAGGTGTGCGGGGATGAGGCTGGTGACGTGGCACGCCTTCGTCGGGGTGTGCAGGGCGTTGTGGGTGCTTTCTCCGAACTGAGAAGTTGATGTTCCGGGCCTGCTTAAATCACCCGCATGACCCCAGCTCTCGCCGTCGCGATAGACGTTGCGGCCGCCACCGGTCCCCTCTGGTCCTCCGAGACGTTCTGGGCAGCTGCTGGCGTCGCCGTCGGTGCTGGCATCGGAGCCGCCGGGGTGTATGCAACACGCCGTGCCGCCTTCCCCAAACGCCGTCTGATGTACTCCTTCAGCTCCTCCTCCCTGGTCCAGCGTCACCAGCGCAACATCTCGGCCAACGTGCTGCACATTCGTCTTGGAGAGCGGGAGCTGCACAATCCGCGGCTGGTGAACCTGCGCCTGGAGAACACCGGCCGGCGCGACATCTCCAGCGCCCAGTTCGACCAGGACGAGCCCTTGCGCATCGTCCTTGGCCTTCCAGTCGTGGAACTGGTCTCAATGGCGGCAGAACCGCCGGCTGCCGTGGGCCTGATCTTTGACGGCCTGGACGACCACGGAATGAGCATCTGCCCCGGCCGCCTGGGGGCAGGAGAGGCAATCACGTACACGCTCCTGGTCGATGGAGACCCCAGTTTCTGCCGACTTGCACACGCGCTGATCGACGTGAACGTGAAAGAGAAGTTCCCTCCCAGGATCGACGGCTGAACCCCAGAACACCATTGGGCGGCTTCCGTAGGCGTCTGACGACTCTCACGTACCTTCTCTGGCCTACGACAATTCACGCCCTATCCATAGGCGATGGCCGTTTGTTCAGTGGCCTGTGGCGCGGGTGATGGCGTTTGCGACCAGGGCCGTGTTCACGGTGCCGAAATTCTGTCAGGGCATCGCGGAGGTTGACAGGGATGCCTTCGCCGAGGCTGGCGGGCCCTGGAGATGTCCGGGAGCCGGAACCTCGCCGGCTGCGGGAAGGCGCACTGGGTGCCGACCGTCCTGGGGTACGAGGTGCGGGAGCCGATGGCACGGCGGCGGAGCGCAAGGAACGGGCGCTGGCCTGCTACGGCTCGCAGAACAAGGGGGCGGGGCAGGTCGAGCACACCGGCTCGGAAGGGCTGGCTATGGCCCGGTGGCGGGGCGCGGCGAGCACGGGCGGGATCGGGAGGCGTTCGCTGTGCTGCGGCTGGGCGTGCAGGCGGTGGAGTGGTGAACGGCCCGGCTGCAGGCGGCTTCATGGAGGAGCGTCCCCGCGTCAGGGCGCGCACCCCACTTTCACCCGCTCGGGGCCGGGTGGGACCGGTAGCGTGAGGCGTATGGACAACGTGTTCCCGGCGGTGCAACGCCTTTCCTCCGGACCGTAGGGGGTCGCCCGGCTCTCACGGGGAGAAGGGTGACGGCGCGGGCCCATCGCATCCGCAGTGGCATGGACTTCCAGCCGGTTGCGCGCGCCTCGGAGGCGTTCCAGCAGTCACTGACCGCGGAGGAGGTCGGGGAGATCTGCCGACGGGCCTTCGGGGGCGTCACGCCGGTGTCCGCGGTCGAGCTGAGTACCGGTATGTACAACAACGTCTATCGCCTGGCTCTGGCCGGGCGGGTCCGGCCGGTGATCCTGCGCGTCGCACCGTCCGAGGCTCGGCAGTTCCGCAGTGAGCACCGCCTGATGCGCAACGAGTTCGCGAGCCTGCCGTGGCTGGCGGTGATCGCGCCGCTGATGCCGCGGGTACTGGCTGCTGACTGGTCGCACGAGGTGATCGGCCGGACGAGGCGGGGGCACGGCAGATGCGAGAGGTCGTAGTGGACGTCTTTCCCACCGAACTGAAGCGAGAAGGCGACCGGCCCGATACTGGGCACCGGGTCCGGAGGAGCGGGGATGTCGCTCGCTGCTGGAAACCGAACGCGCCGCGTCCTCATGCAGCCGCCGCCTCCGCGGCAACGGCCTCCAGGGCCGCGACCTGGATGTCCCACTCCGCGAGCGCGGACAGGACGATCTCCTGGAACTCATCCAGAAGGTCCAAGTAGATGTAGACCGTCCACTCGTGCGCATGCCCGAGAAGCAGCTGCAACTTGCGCATGGGGCTGCCGAACAGCAGCCGCTCCAGCTCCGCCCGGGTAAAGCGCCGGTCCGCCCGCTGCCCCAGTGCGCGGATGGTCTGCCGCAGCATCAGACCAAGCATCTGAACTGCAAAAACATGACGGAGAGTATGGGGCGAGACGTCGATGTCGATCCCGAAGGAAGCACAGCGCTCGTTGGCCCGGCGGAAGGCTGACTGCCACGTGGAGGGCTTGAGCGGATACCCGTCCTCGCCCAGCCACAGCGCCAGCGGCTCCCGCGGCAGGCCGGCGGCATCCACACGGAACAGGTTCTGCCGCACGCCGACGCCGATCTTCGAGTACGACCAAGCGCGGGAAGAGCCCACCACCGTCAAGGCGTGACGCCCCGCGCGACCCACCGGAACGAACTCCTCCAGCCCGACGTACCGCCCACGGGCCCGCGCCTGCTCCACCACGGCCGAACGCTCGATCGACAGGTAGTGGTGCCACGCCCGCAGCGTCCGCCGATTTGCGAACACCCTGCGGGCCTTGTGCCGCTTGGTCACCTGAGCCGCGAGGTAGATGTCTCCCCGGCCTCCTGCCACGGGAGGAAGCTCGGTCGTCAGCAGACTCGCTCCCTCGCCCAGGCGTATGCCGGTGTAGACAAGCGAGTCGGCGAACAGCGCGTTGCGCTCACCGTGCCGGCCACGCCACTTCGGGTCCGGTCTGCCGTCCGGCAGCTCGCCCCGCAGCCCGACATTGCGCCACAGCAGGTAGTCGACGAACTGCACGATGTGCAAGGGCTCTTGGTCATCGTCCACGTCGTACTCGGCGTTGACCCGGACTCGCTTCGGTCCCTGCGGCGTCATGACCGTCTTGTCGATGTACCGGAACGGCTCGTGATCCAGCAGTTCCTCGTAGATGGACCACTCCACCCACTTGTCGAGAGCCGCGATGGACCGGCGCCACGTGGCAGCGCTGATCGAGTTCTCGTCGTCGATGCGCATGCGGACGACCTTGTAGGCGCGCAGATCAGCGCTGTCCGTCTCCCATATCGACTTCCCTCCCCGGGATTCGTGCAGGAACCGGCAGTACAGCATGATGTCGCGCATGTAGCCCTCGTGCCCGTTGTCCGACCGCACGCCCCAGCTGTCGAGTTCGCGCCCGAACCGGTTCAACTGGACGTCGCACGAACCGTCGGGGCCGAGGATGAAGCACTTGCCGTCGCATGCTCCCGCCCGTTCCAGCACGGCGGACGCGTCGAATGACCACGGACCGGCTGTCCGAGCCTGTGCAGTCCGGTGTAGGAGGACCACGGCCTCCGGCGCCGACTGGCCGGAGAAGGCGTCAGCGCCTTGCAGACCGCAGGTAATGGACGTGCTGGTGCGCTTCATCGGACCCCCTGAGTCAGCAGCTACGCGAACATAACTGCGTGCTACGTGAGACAGAACGAAGCGCCAACATAAATGCCGATCTCTCTGCGGACGGCGGACGCTGCCTCGCTGACCTCGGCCAACGGCAGCAGGCCCACCAACAGACGGACGAGGGCCTTGCTCTGCTGCCCGCTCCCCGTGCCACGACCCGATCCGTATTCTTGGCCTACCAGGCTGAGACCTATCTCCAAGACGGCGAACCGGAAGCCGCGGCAGTGACCGCCCTGCGTTCCCTGAAACTCGCCAGCCGTATCAACGCCCCCCGATGTGTCACGATGGTGCGCGACCTTGAACCGAAGCTGTCGCGGTACGCGCACACGGCCGGTGTCGACGAACTCCTCGAACAGCTCCGAGCCGTCAGCTGATCACCGAGGGCGTCATCCTGCCCGCACACAGCGAACGGACAGACGCGAACGCCCCGCCAGAGAGCCGTCGGCCGCCGTGGGTACCGACGAGCGGCACGATCGCCCCGGGGTCCGGCACGCCCCAGTGGCCCCCGGCCTCTGATCCGCAGCGCGGCGGCTGAGTCAGCAGCCTCCTCCCCAGGCCGTCGTCAGCTGCGAGACACCCAAGTCCTGCGCAAGTCCACGGTTTTGACCCCTGAGGACCGCGGCGGCGTCATACTCGGTGAGTGGGCGCTGACGATCAGTATCTGTGGCTGGAAGACCTGCACGGCGCGGAAGCGCTCCCCTGGGCGAAAGAGCGCACCCAGGAGACCGAACAACTCCTGTGCACCGACGAGTTCACCCAGACAGCAGCCGAACTGCGCGGCATCCTCGACGATCCGCGCCGCATCCCGTACGTGCACCGACGCGGAGACAGTCTGTACGGGTTCTGGCGGGACGCACAGCGCGTACGGGGCACCTGGCGGCGCACCACCCTCGCCGAGTACCGCCGGGAGGACCCCGGCTGGGAGACGCTCCTCGACCTCGACGCCCTGGCCGCGGCCGAAGGGGAGGACTGGTCCTGGGCCGGCGCCAAGGTGCTCTACCCCGGCTACGACAGAGCCCTGGTCACGCTGTCCCGCTCGGGATCCGACGCCGTCGTCGTACGCGAATTCGATCTGGAGACGAAGGCGTTCGTACCCGGCGGCTTCCAGGTCCCCGAGGGCAAGACCCGGGCCAGCTGGATCGACCAGGACACCCTCTACATCGGCGCCGATCTCGGTCCGGGATCGCTCACGGCCTCCGGCTACCCGCGCACCGTGCGCCAATGGCGGCGCGGCACCCCCCTGGCGCAGGCGCCGGTGGTCTTCGAAGGAACGGAGTCGGACCTGTCGACCGTGGGGTGGTTCGATGCGACGCCGGGGTTCGAGCGGCACTTCGTCTCGGTGCACCGGGATTTCTGGCACCGTCACGTCTTTCTCCTGGACGAGGACGGCCAGGAGGTGAAGCTTGACGTTCCCGACGATTCCCGGGCGTATGCCCACCGGCAGTGGCTGATCGTCATCCCGAAGTCGGAGTGGGAGGGGCACCCGGCAGGTTCGCTGCTGGCGTTCGGCTTCGACGCCTTCCTCCAGGGAGTGCGCGAGCCGGCCGTGCTGTTCGCCCCCGACGCGCGCACCGCGCTCGCGGGCCACGCGTGGACCCGTCACCACCTGCTGCTGAAGACCCGCACCGACGGCAACACCGGCATCGAGGTGCTCACCCCGCCCGCGGACAGCACGCCGGGCGCCTGGACCCGCCGCCCGCTCACCGACGTGCCGCCCCTGGCCTCCGCCACCATCACCGCCGTCGACCGCGACAGCGACGAGTACTTCCTCACCATCGACGGGTTCCTGCACCCCCCGGCCCTGCACCGCGGCGAGATCGGCACCCGCATCACCAGCGAGGTACTCAAACAGACGCCCGCGCACTTCGACACCTCCGGCCTGCGGGTGCGCCAGCACTTCGCCACCTCGCCAGACGGCACCCAGGTCCCCTACTACCTCGTGGGCCCCGACACCGGCCGCCCCTCCCCCACCCTCCTGTACGGATACGGAGGCTTCGGCCGCACCCTCGCCCCGGACTACCTCCCCCTCACCGGCAAGGGCTGGATGGCCCGCGGCGGCACGTACGCCGTCGCCTGCATCCGAGGCGGCGGCGAGTACGGCCCCGCCTGGCACCAGGCGGCCCTCAAGGCGCACCGGCCGAAGGCGTTCGAGGACTTCGCCGCCGTGGCCCAAGACCTCATCGCACGCGGCATCACCACCCCGGCCCAACTCGGCATCATGGGCCGCAGCAACGGCGGCCTCCTGATGGGCGCGATGCTCGCCCGCCACCCCCACCTGTTCGGCGCCGTGATCATCAGCGCCCCGATCCTCGACCTCCTGCGCTTCCACCTGCTGCACGCCGGCGCCTCCTGGACCGCCGAATACGGCGACCCCGACGACCCCGCCGACCGACCACACCTGGAGGCCATCTCCCCCTACCACCACTTCCGCGCCGACCAGCCCTACCCGCCGGTACTCCTGGTGACCTCGACCAGCGACGACCGGGTCCACCCCGCACACGCCCGCAAAGCCGCAGCCCTGCTGCGCGCCCAGGGACACCAAGTGCTCTTCCACGAAACGACGGCCGGCGGCCACCAAGGAGCCGCCGACCACGCCCAGGCAGCCCAAGCCCACGCCCTGAAATACGCATTTCTGTGGCAGACCCTGCACCCGCAAGTGAACAGCACCGACCCCGCTACGGTCGCCCATACCGAACGCACGGCGGATCTCCCACGATGAGTCGCCCGCGCAGCCCGGGTCGCTAGCGGCTGGGTGTCCGCCTCGGCGGGCGGACACCGCCAGTCTCGTCACATGGCAGGAGGAGACTGGCCGTCGGCGGGGTCGCCCGGGGCCATCCGGAGCGCTGTCACCTCTACGGCCGACTCCTCGACGACGTTCGTGACCGACTGGACGAAGTCCAGCTCGGCTTTCTGGAGCGCCAGAACGTACCGGTCGAGGCCATCGGGTTTCAGGCCGAGCTCCTCGCGCACGCTCTGCCGGTACATAACGATGATCTTGACTCCTCGGCGTAGGGGTCGAGGACCACCGGCAGTCGCGGTTCTGCTCCCCGGAGCCGGACTCCACCCGCCACCAGGTGGACCACGCCCTGATCCTCGCCGACACACACGACCGGCCGCTGTTCCTGTTCGTCAACATCTCGGCGACCCACGTCCCCCACGGCCACTACCTCGGCGAGAGCACCGACACCGTACGCTCCCAACGCGCCGCCCTGGCCTACGCCGACCCGCACCTCGGCCGCCTGATCAACACCTTGACCATACGACACCACTGGCTGGTCATCCTGTGCGCCGACCACGGCGACGCCTACGGGGAAGGCGGCTTCCACGGACGGGGCATCGCACACCCGACGGTCATGAACGTGCCGTTCGCACACATGGTTCTCTGACGACCGCTACGCTCGCCCGCCATGGGAGACGTTCAGGGCGATCCGCTGCGGGACGCGTCCGTTATCGTGGCGCGCGACGAGACCGGCAAGGTCGCCCTCCCCTCACAGCTCTGTTCCCCGTCCACGGCGGGGAGTACCTCTTCCTCCCCGGCGGCAGACGCGAGAACGGCGAAACACCGCAGGAGTGCGCCCGCCGCGAGCTGCGCGAAGAGGCAGGCATCACCGACGCCGCGTGGAGACCGCTGGGCTCGTACGCCTTGAGCGTGAACTCCACCGCTCGCGTCTCGTTCTTCGAGGCCCGGCAACTCACCCTCGGACCGCAGGAACTCACGCTCAGCGAAAGCGACTTCAAGCTGTCCTGGTGGCCGGTCCAGGACGCCATCGCCGCAGCCCTCGACGGCAGGTTCCTTCTCCAAGGAGGGCCACTCGCCCTGTTGCTGGTCGACCGCCACGACTGAATCGAAGAACCCTTCCTTGATGCGCAGCAAACTCTCCGAAACTCCGGCCTGTCGATGCCAGTTTCCCATTCCAGCACAGCCTTAGCCTGCCCCTTCCACTTTCCGGATGCCATGGATCAGAGGATCCTTAAGGCACGGAGAGGGGGTGTGGCGATGCCTGGTGGGACGAACGGCAGCACACCGCAGCCACAGGGAGAGGGGTCTCCGTATCGACGGCCGCAAAAACAACGGATATCGCTGACCTGGGGCGATGCTGCTCAGCCTCGTCGTCGGGCTGCCGGATCGCGTGAGAACTTGCTTCGAAAGGGGCATGTCAAGCGTCGTTCGCGCGAGCCAGCTGTGCTCTGGGCGGGGGTGCACTGGGGCGCACTCCGGGGCAGTCGTGTGGCCGAGGGCGCTCGGCGGATCAGGTGGTCGCTGTCGGCAGGACAGCTAGCCGCCGTCGTGGCAGGGGATGGAGGCCAGTGACAGCACGAGGCAGACCGCCTTGCTCAACACTGGAGGAACATCATGAGGCGTATTGCTACCACTGTCCTCCGAGGGCGCCGTCTGGGGCCGCAGCGGCGTCATCTCGCGTCCTGAATGATCGGTTCTTCCTCCCCCGTTCAGGGGGTCATCGTGTGCACCACTCCTGGGTGCAGCGGTGGAGGCGGTGGACTGTTTCCGCCTCCTCGAGATCGGGGTCGCTGGTAGACGGCCGTCCGGCCGGCGGCGCGGCGGCGGAAGCTGACGTGCGGCGGGTTGGACGGCCTGTTGCTCCGAGAGGAACGGAACGACTGTGAAACTTCGCGCATCGATCGTCGCGTACGCGCTGGTTGCCGGGCTGATCGCGCTGGCCGCCCCCGCCGGTGCCGCGCCCGCCGCCGAGGAGAAGCTCTACACCTGCGAACTGATCAGAAAGCCGCACCCCAACCCGTACGAGCCGAGCTACGTGAGCGTCAAGGGCTGGGGGTGCGGCGTCGGCGGCCATGATGATCTCTTCGTCATCTACTGGCCGTTCAGGGTGACCGACGGCAAAACCACCTACCGCTGCGCGAAGAAGCAGCACAGCGACTACGGACGGGCGGGAGATGACGCCCAGTACGTCATCGGCTGGCTCTGCCGACGCGTCTAGGCACTTCTCCAGACCGCCCCTAGCCAGGTATCAAAGCCCCCGGCAGCGTCGGCCGAGGGCTTCCATTCCTCGCTCCGGTTTCGCGAAGTGCTCGATCAGGTCCTGCACTCCGCTTCGGCGACGGTGTCGGCGGTCGCCGGGAGGCACCCGCCGCATCGCCTCCCGGCGCTGTTCTTCGATCCGGCTCTCCACCCGCCGAGACCACTGAGAACCTGCTTCGAACGGGCTATGCCAGGCGTTGCCTACGCGGGTTTGCTGCCGCTTCGTGAGGCGGCGGGTCATCGGCCCCGGTGTCCTATCCGTGTCCCACGGTGCAAGGTAGAGCTGCGTCCGCTACTGACCTCGGCGGCGTGCTCTGCTGACAACGGGAACCGAGTGAAGGAAGCCGCGGCCACCGGGGTACTGCCGGTCTGGTGGTGGGCTGTCTGACCAGGAAGCTTGCCAGGCAGCCAGAGTTTCAGGGGTCGGGCCATCGACTGATGCTTGTGGGCCAGGCAGCTCAAGCGGCGGGACAACCGTGCCGACAGGGGAAGCCATCCCATGGACACGACCACACCACCACCATCAAGGAGTGCACATGGCCGCGAGCGACTTCCTCGGCGCTCTCACGGGGCAGCAACTGGCATGGTTCAAGCAGCAGTCCCCGGTGAAGCAGGGCCAGATGGCCGCCCAGTGGCAGGGCAGTGGCAACACCCCCGAGGACATCGTCCAGGACAACGGAGGCCCTGCCCCCGAGGGCGGCAGCGAAGCCCTTCCGGATCTGCAGTAGAACAGACGCCCGCCGGACACGCGGAGACGGAAGCTGTCCGACCGACGCGGTGCTCGCGGCCGCGCGCCGTCCTCCCATGTGGACGG
>NZ_JBHVHQ010000009.1:0-36025 GCF_042800135.1 Streptomyces sp. NPDC057654
GCTGTACGCGGCCGTCGGCGACACGGACGTCCCCATGGCGAACGCGACCAGCTGCGCCGCGCAACTGGCCCGCCACGGGACGCGGGCGCCGGTGCTGGACCAGGGGAATGTCGATCACGTCGGGTCGTTCAAGGCGGCGGAGCCGAAAGTGGCGCGGTTCTTCGACGCCGTAGCCGCACGGGGCCGGTGACGCGGGCCTGCGGCGCGCGGCACGCGAGCGGTGGCGGCAACCCGAGAAGATCAGTCGCCACCACCGGGCAACCGCACCCGCCGGACCATCTGCTCCATGACGGACGAGATTGTCGTTTCCACCCATCATGGGAGCCCATCCTGCCCGAGGCGGCTCTCTGCTCCTCGCGGCGGTAGCCGAAGCCGGTCGTACGTGGAACAAGACCGTCCTGCCTGCCCCCGGAGTTCCCCTTGGGGAAACTTCCGTCTGGTGCTGCCGGGCGGGCGTACCGCGGCCACAGCGCACGCCGGGGAGGAAGTCCACTCGGTGTGCGAGCGGGCGGAGTACGGACTCTTGCCCGCGAGCGGGGGCGGGCACGCGCAGTGCGCGCAGCAGAGCCGCGGTCTCCGGCAGGCCCCAGGTGAGCTGTCTCATCGGCACCCCTGGCCGTACGTCCGCCAGCAGCAGGGCCCCGACGGTCAGGTCCGCCGTCAGCAGTTCGACCACTGACGGCGTGGTGCCCCAGGCGCGCAACGCCTCCGCCTCCGCGGCGGCGATCTGGAGGTCGGGAGTGAGCTTCAGCCACACAGTGCCCCCGCCACCCCGCCGTGCGCAGCGGAACACCCGCGACGTGCTGCCTCAGCCCGCCGCGAGGACGGTCAGGTTCCAGCGAGCCGCCAAACGATCGACGAGCGCCGGCAACCGGTCACACCAGGCCGTGACCCCTGATCCGAAGCGCACAATGAGGCGGTTGCGGGCCTGTGGCGGTATCAGGGCCCGCGCGTCAGACAACAGGGCTCGGCTCTCCCTGGCCGGGTTCCGGTACTGGCAGGATCGGCCACGTGACCTGGGTCAGATCAGCCATGATCACATCCGCTCCGGCCAGTGCCGCGGCGGACTGCGTCGTGGTGAGGCCGACGCAGAAGATCCCGGCGCTCTTGGCCGCGCGTACGCCGGCGGGGGCGTCCTCGAAGACGACGGCTCGGGCCGGTTCCGCGTCGAGTGCGGCGCAGCCCGCCAGGTAGCCCTGCGGGTCGGGCTTGCCGCGGGTCACGTCGTCGGCGGTGATGAGCACGTCGAAGGCGTCCAGAACGCCCAGGTTCCCGAGTTCGGCACGGGCGTAGTCGCGGGGGCCCGACGTCACCAGGCCCAAGGGGACGTGCTGCCGTCTCAGCCGGGCCAGCAGTTCCAGGGCTCCGGCTACGGGTTCGGCGGCGGGCAGGTCGGGGTGTGACGAGTACGCGACCGCCTCCTCGTACAGCTCGTCCAGCGTGCGCCCGTGAAAGGAGTGGAGGTGGTCGGCGAGCGCCTCCTTTCCCGGACGTCCGGCGAAGGCGCGCAGCGTGGCGTCGTCATGAGGGACCTTGTGCCGCCGGAAGAGGCGGGACCAGGCCGCGCGGCTGCGCGGCTCCGAGTTGACCAAGGTGCCGTCCAAGTCGAACAGAGCAACTGTATGCATGATTCAATTCCTGTTCCGTGCAACTTCGGTGAAACGTCACGGTAGTTCAGAGCCTCTCGGTGGGACGCCCGTCGTCCGGACCGGCGCCGAGCCCGAGCAGCGGGGCGAGGCAGACCGCCGCCAGGGCCAGCGCGGGCACCACCAGCAGGGCCGCGCGAAGGGAGCCGGCGGACGCCAGCGAGCCGATGAGGGGCGGACCCGCGAGGAAGGCGAGATAGCCGGTGGACGTGACGGCGGCCACGGCCGTGCCATGCGCTCCATTCGGGCCGTTCGCGTTATCCGGGCCGTCCGTGTCGCCCGCGCCATCCGTGCCGGAGGAGTGACGTCCGGCTCCGCTGACCACCAGCGGAAAGGAAGCGGCGATTCCCAGCCCCACGGCCCCGTACGCCGCGACCGCCACCACCGGATCCCCGGCCGCCAGAGCGGTCACCGCCGCGCACCCGCTCAGCACGGCCCCGTAACGCACCGTCCTGACCGGCCCCAGGCGCCCGGCCGCCCGGTCCCCGCCGAGCCGCCCCGCCATCATGGCCAGCGCGAAGACGGCGTAACCCGCCCCGGCCACCCCCGGCCCGGCGTGCAGCGAACCCGCCAGGTACACGCTGCCCCAGTCGGTCATCGCCCCCTCGATCATCAGCACGGACAGGCCCAACGCGCTGAGCAGCAGGAGGCGGAGGGACAGTCGTCCGGCGCGCGGCCGGCGGGGGGACGTGCCGTCCCGGCGATGCGGGCGGAGCGCCGGGCGCAGCGCGCCTCCGGCGAAGCATGCCGCCGCGGCCGCCGCCACGGCGGTGCCCGCGAACTGGGCCGGAGGGGACAGCCCCAGCGCCGCTCCGGCCGTGCCGAGCAGCGCCCCCGCCAGCGCGCCCGCGCTGTACAGGCCGTGGAAGGAGGACATCCGGGAACGGCCGGAGCCGCGCTCGACCTCCACCGCGTGCGTGTTCATCGCCACGTCGAGCGAGCCCACCGCCGCCCCGAGCACCGTCAGACTCGCGATGAGCCCGGCCAGATTCCGGGCGAGTCCGGGCAGCACGATGGAAGCGGCGTACCAGACGACGGTGATACGGGCGACCGTATGGCTGCCGAACCGGTTGACCAGGACGCCCGCCGCCGCCATGGCCGGCAGCGAGCCCAGCGCCACGCCCAGCAGCGCCAGTCCCAGTTCCGCCTCGGTCAGGCCGAGGGCCGCCTTGATCTGCGGGATGCGCGGAGCCCAGCTGGCCAGCACCAGGCCGTTGATGAAGAAGACGGCGTAGAGCGCCGTCGCGCCCCGGTGCCGCGCGGCGTCGTCGTATCCCTCAGCGTCTCCCTCAACCCGCTTCCGCCTCCTCACCCCGTTTCCTCCTCGCGCCCGGGTGCGTCGCGGCTCCTCGACGCGGACGCGAGACGGTACGGGAGCGTGATGCCGGGCGGCGTCAGGTCCGCCGCGCTGGTCGCCGGGTGGGCGGGGGCGCAGACGAACGCCTCCGCGTAACGCACGTCGGCCTGCCGCCCGCGCCGCGCCGCCTGCTGCCGCGCCAGATCCACGAAATCGCTGCCCTTGCGGGCGCGTCTGGCGGAGTTCTGGCTGACGTGTTCCATGAGCATGGCTTCCTTCACCCCCATGGTCGTGGTGATGTCGACCCACAGGTCCGGAGCGCCGTGCGTGGCGGCCAGGGTGTCCAGGTGGAAGAGGGGCGGTACGGCGGCGGTGGCGGGGTGCCCGGTGACGAGGGCGCGCTCGCGGGCCAGCAGCCGGGCGGCCGCCGCCAGTCGGCTCGCCGCCTGGTGGTCGGGGTGGTAGTCGTCGGGATGGTGCGCGAAGACGATGTCCGGGCGGGCGCGGCGCAGGACGTCCACGGTACGGGTTCGGGTCTCGCGGGTGTCGTAGAGGAAACCGTCCGGCAGCCCCAGCCAGACGAGTTCCGCACCCAGGACGTCCGCCGCCCGCCGCGCCTCCGCCTCGCGCAGGGCCGCCGTCCCGGCGGGGGTCGGCGCGCCGGAGCCCAGTGCGCCGTCGGTGAAGATCGCGACCGTGACCTGAGCGCCCTGGCGTGCGTAGTGGGCGAGAGTCCCGGCACACAGCAGCTCGACGTCGTCGGGATGTGCCCCCAAGGCAAGGACGCGCACTGATTTCCCCTTCTGGGCGTGCGGCAGCGCCTGGATGCCGTGCCCTTCATCACCCTTCGTCATCGTTCACCGTCCTTCGCCGTCCTTCATCGGTGATTCCGGGCCGACTGGATACGGCGGCTCCGGGCCGGCCGGGCACAGCGCCGCAGGCTTTCGCACGGCGCCGCAGGCTTTCAGCAGGGCAGAGCCCGGGTCAGGACGCGTGCCAGATCGCGCATGCCGATGTCGATGAGGAAGCGGCCCCGTACGCGCTCGTGCCCGTTGCGGCCGAGTTCCGCCGCGCGGGCGGGGTCCGCGAGCAGGCGGTTGACCGCCGCGCCCAGGCCCGCCAGGTCGTGGGGACCGGTCAGCAGCAGCCCGCTCCGGCCGTGCTCGACCTGCTGCCGCAGACCGCCGACCGGAGAAGCGATCACGGCGCGGCCCTTCCACGCGGCCTCGGACACCGTCAGCCCGAACCCCTCCGCGAGGCTCTTCTGGATCACGAGGGCCGAACAGCGCTGAATGGCGTTGACGGTCAGCGCGTGCTCGCGCGAGTCCGCGGCCGGCAGCCGCAGTACGTGCACCCGCGCCCGTAACAGCCCCAGACCCGACCGGGCCCGGAGGCACTGCGCGAAGACCTCCTCGGCCTGCGGATCGCCCTCGGTGCTGGGGCCGACGAGCAGCAGATGGGCGCCGAAGGCCGGGTCCACGTGGTCGGCGAAGGCGCGGATCACGCCGGGGACGTCCTTGACCGCGTCCCAGCGGCCGACCTGCGTGACCAGCGGCGTACGAGGCGGAAGGGGGCCCACCGCCTCCAGCACGCGGTCGGCCGGGGCGTGCAGCGGGATGTTCTTCGCGGCCAGCGGATTGATCGACGGGGCGACGACGTACGGGCCTGGTCGCGGCATTCCGCCCGGGAAGGGGAGGGGCATCCCGCCGGGGAGAGACAGGGGCAGGGCGTCGGGATACGAGGCGATGCAGCCGTGCGCGCCCGCGACGTAGCGATAGAGGAACTCCCAGGCGCGGTCGGCCTGTTGGCGATGTGGAGGTGCGCCGATGTGGGCCCGCCACAGCACGGTGAAGCCGGCCTCGCGCAGATGGGGGATGAGCCCGGCCGTCTGGTGGTCGTGCGCCACGACGATGCCGCCGCGATCGACGCCGGCGGTGAACCGTTCCGCCGCCTCCCGGCAGATCCGCTCGTACAGCCGTCGGCCGAGGTCGGGCTCCGGCCACGAGCTGTCGGTACTGCCGGTAGCGCCGGTAGCGTCGGTGTGTACGCCGCACAGCTGGTAGTAGAGCGCCTTGGTGAACTGCCGGAACGCGGGGGGAGCGTCCAGCGTCGCCCAGCGCATGGCGATGCCCGCGCCCCGGAAGTACGGCAGTTCCTCGCGGAGCATCTCCGCCACGCCGCCGCGGGTCGAACTGTCGCTGATGTGCCAGACCTGACGCCCGTCGAGCCGGGAACGCAGAGCCTCCAGTTCCCGCTCGGCCGCCGCGACCCGCTCGGCGCCGACGACCGGCGCGAGCCGGGACACCGGCAGGCTGCGCAGCGCCACTTCGGGCAGGCCGCACGGCCCGCGGCGGTCGTGACGGAGGTGCTGTACAGGAAGGCCAGGCAGTACAGGAAGGGCAGGCAGCACGGGGAGTGGCGCGGACGGCTGGACGGTGGTGCCGGTCGGCGGCCAGATCGCACCGCGGTGCGATCGAGTCTCGGACACTTCCTCCTCGCTTTCGGTGGGGACGACGGTGACGCGAAGCCCGTTCGATGGGGATCCCGTTACAGCGCCCCCTCGGCGAGGAGTTCGACCGGCTCACGGAGGTCGACATGGCCCAGCGCCCCGCCCTGCCGCTCCACAGCGTCGTGAACGGCGTAGCCGAGCAGTTCCTGTGTGCGCCGGGGGAGCGTCCGGGCGATGGCGGGCGGGGTGGTGAGGAAGTGGTTCTCCTCGGTACGAAGCCACCCGAGGGCATAGCTGACCTGCATGCCCCTGCGCCACTGCCCCGTCGTGGAGTTGGCGCCGCCCGCGTGCAGCGTGGAGCCGAGGTAGATGACGGCGGAGCCGGCGCTCATCTCTACGGGCACGAGTTCCGCTTCAGCCGCGGTACGCGCCCGGTCGGGCCAGCGGTGGCTGCCGGGGACGACGAGCGTGGCGCCGTTCTCGGCCGTGAAGTCGCGCAGCGCGAGGACCGAGGCGACCTGCAACTCCGGGTGCCCGCCCGGCAGATACACGTCCCAGCCCTCGTCGTCGCGGTGCGGCCACTGCCGCTCGGCGCCGGGGCCCCGGTCGATCACGTGCGCCAGGTTCAGCAGATAGCGGGCACAGCCGGGCAGCAGGAACGCGTCGCACACGGCGAGCAGCACGGGGTGCGTGACGACCTCGGCGGCGAACACCCGCGAGACGGCGGACACCCCGGTCAGGTGGCGGGTCCGCTCGCCGAAGAACTCCGACAGCGTCGGATTGAGAAACGCCTTTCCGTGGTCCGGCGCGGCCTCTTCGAGCAGGGGGTCGAGTTCCGCGTTGAGACGGTCGAGCAGATCCGGCGCGAGCAGGCCCTCGGCCACGACGACGCCGTGCCGTTCGATCGCGCCGACGAGGTCCTGCGGCGGGGCGGACGCGGGGAATCTCGCCAGATCGGCCATGGACGTACCCGCCTTTCCGCCGACGCGGCGTGCGGTGTGTGAAGCAGTGGGCCCGCTGTGCTGGAGGCAGGATTCCCTAGTACCTGTGCTCGAAAACGGAGAGGTTCAGGCCACGGCGGGGTGGCGCGGCACGGAAGCCCCGGACAGCGCCGGAAACCGCACGCACCTCGATTTCCCCGCAGGAAAGCGATTGACGCCGCGGTGTCGTTCGTGAACCATTCCGGCCCGTGACGACCAACACCGATCATGACCTGACCGCTGACGGGCCGGAGCCTTCGGCCGGCCGCCCGCTCGCCCTGATCACCGGCGTGGGACGCACCGTCGGCATCGGCGCGGGCATCGCCCGTCGGCTGGCCGCGTCGGGCTGGGACATCGCCTTCACCTACTGGACTCCGTACGACGACCGTATGAGCTGGGGCCGCGAGCCCGGCGCGACCGAGGCGATCAGCCGAACGCTGGCCGCGCACGGCGCGGCCACCACCGCGATCGAGGCGGATCTCGCCGACCCGGACACCCCGGCGCGCGTCTTCGACGAGGTCGAGCAGCGGATGGGCGGTGGTGTCACCGCGCTGGTGATGAGCCACTGCGAATCCGTCGATTCGGGGCTGCTCGACACCACCGTCGAGAGCTTCGACCGCCACTTCGCCGTCAACGCGCGCGCCGCCTGGCTGCTCATCCGCGAGTTCGGACGCCGCTTCGCCGCTGAACGGGGGACCGGCCGGATCGTCAGCCTCACCAGTGACGACACCGTCGGCAACCTGCCCTACGGGGCGAGCAAGGGGGCCCTGGACCGCATCACCCTGGCCGCCGCCCACGAGCTCGCCCACCTCGGGGTGACGGCCAACGCGATCAACCCCGGTCCGGTCGACACCGGTTGGATGCCCGAGGACGTCCGGGAGGAGTGCCTCCGCAGCACCCCGCTCGGCCGGCTGGGCACTCCGCAGGACACCGCACACCTCGTGGACTTCCTGTGCTCCCGGCAGGGCGAGTGGATCAACGGTCAGCTGCTGATGAGCAACGGCGGCAGCGCGTAAGCGGCCTGAGCCCCCTGTATCTCCAATGCCTACTCCTACACCTCCGCGACCGCTTCCAGCGGGCTCAGTGAGGCGGCCCGTCGGGCCGGCAGGGCGGCGGCGAGCGCACCCGCGGCGAGGGAGAGCAGAACCACGAGGGCGAGGGTGTCCCAGGGGAGGGAGAAGGAGTACTGCGGGATCGCGCCGTTGGCCAGGCCGCTGACCTTCCACGCCCCGAACAGCCCGCCGGCCAGCCCGAGCAGCGTGCCGAAGGCGGTGACGCAGAGGGCTTCGAGGCGGATCATGGTGCGGACAGCGGAGCGGTCCATGCCGATGGCGCGCAGGACGCCGATCTCGCGGGTGCGCTCCGAGACGGACATGGCGAGGGTGTTGACCATGCCGAGCGCGGAGATCAGTACGCCGATGGCGAGCAGTCCGAACACCATGGTCATCAGTTCCCCGGCGGTGCCGGACTGCTCTTGGACGAGCTGGGCACGGCTTTGGACCTTCAGCAGCGGACTGTCGCTCACGGCGGCACGCAGCCGCTTCTCCAGGGCGCCCGAGACCTTGTCGTCGGTGGTCCGGACCAGGACGCGCTGCACGGAGCCGCGCAGGTACGCGTGGTGCTGGACGTCGGCGAGGTAGCCGAGGACGTCCTGGGCGGTGGGGTTGTCCTGGTACACGCCGACGACGGTGTAGGACTCGTCGCGGTCGCCGATTCCGGTGCCGACGCTCGCCTTGAGCTGCTGGCCGGTGGTGACATGGTGGTCGCGGGCGTAGCTATGGGAGAGGGCGAGCTTTCCGGGGCCGAGGTCCTTGGCGGAGCCGCTGAGGAAGCGGAGCTTCAGCACGTCGTCCACGGTCTTCGGGTCCACCCCGGAGACCGGCTTGGCCAAGGGGCCGGCGGAGATGACGGAGTCCGCCACGGCGGAGACGGTCCGTACGCCGGGCACGTCGGCGACGCGCCGGACGGCGGCGGAGCCGATGGCGGTGTTGTTGCCGCCACGGGTGCTGATGACGTAGTCGGCGCTCAGCCCGGCGGCGGCCTGGGCGTCCAGGGCCTCGCTCGTGGACCGCTCGATGACGGCCAGGCCGGAGACCAGCGCCGTACTGATCATCAGGGCGACGGCGGTGGCGGCGGTACGGCGCGGGTCGCGCAAAGTGTTCTCACGGGCGAGGTCGCCCGCCGCGCCGAAGCGGGCGGTGAGGCGTCCGAGCAGGCGGATCACCGGGGCGGCGAGCAGCGGGGCCAGCACGATCAGACCGACCACGAGGATGCCGCAGCCGAACATCGCCGTCTGGAGGTTGTCGTCCGTGGCGCTCGTCGCGTCGCTCAGCGAGAACAGCAGCCCCGCGCCCAGGACGACCGTGACCAGGCCGACCGCGCCGCGGATGCGGGAGACCACGGCGGACGGCGGCTGTTCGGCCGTACGCATCGCCTCCACGGGAGCGATCCGCGCCGCACGGCGCGACGGCAGCCAGGCGGCGAGCACGGTGACGCCGACCCCGACGACGAGCGGGGCGAGGATCGCTGCCGGGCCGATCACCAGCGGTCCGCTGGGCAGCAGGTCGCCGGAGGTGTCCAGGACGTCCGGCAGGACGGCCGCCACCCCCAGCCCCAGCACGAACCCGAGAACGGACGCGGCGAGGCCGACCAGTGCCGCCTCGGCGAGGACCGAGCGGACCACCTGGCGGCGGGTGGCGCCGATCGCCCGCAGCAGCGCGATCTCGCGGGTACGGCGCGCCACGAGCATGGTGAAGGTGTTGATGATGAGGAACGTGCCGATGAACAGCGAGACCACGGCGAAGAGCAGCGGAAGCCGTTCGTAGCTCTTGGTCTTGGTCCCGATGAACATGGACTGCTGTGCGGCCTGGGCGGTGGCGGTGGTGGCCTCGGCCCGGTCGGCGGGCAGTACGGCCCCGACCCGGTCGGCCAGCTCGGACTGAACCGTGCCCGGTGCGGCGGTCAGGTCGATCTCGTTGTAGCGCCCCGGGGCGGCGAACAGCTTCTGGGCGGTGGCCTTGTCGAACACCGCCAGGGTGCCGCCGGCGCTCACCCGGCTGTCCTCGGCGGACACCAGGCCCACCAGGCGGGGCTTCAGGACCGGTCCGTCGACGGCGAGCGTGACGGTGTCGCCGAGGGAGTACCCGGCGGCCTTCGCGGTTCCGCGGTCCAGCGCGACCTCGCCGCCGCCGCGGGGCGCGCGGCCCGCCGTGAGCGGGTAGCGGCTGTCCTTGCCGTCGGGCCCGGGTACGTACGAGGCGCCGAACGTGCCCATCGGGCTGTCGGCGCGCATCGGCGTGCCGTCCTTGGCGGCCAGGGTGACCGAGCCGTCCGCGGTGGGGCGGACGGAAGCGACGCCGGGAACGGCGGACAGCTTGTGTACCAGGGCGTCGTCCAGAGCGCCGTACTCGTCGCCGGCGGCGTCGCCCGGCCGGGACTTGGGGCTCACGCTGACGGCGATGTCCGCGTAGTCCCTGGACATGGAGGCGCGGTAGGCGGCGGTGGTGGAGTCGGCGAAGACCAGGGAGCCGGTGATGAACGCGACACCGAGGCAGACCGCGAGCACGGTCATGATGAGGCGGGCCTTGTGCGCGAGAACGTTGCGCAGGGCGGTTCGCAGCATGGCGGACTTTCGAAGTGGGAGGGAGCGGGAGAGGGAGCGGGACCGGAGAGCGCGGCGGGCGCGGTCAGCGGGCGCGGCGGCCCTGGGGCTGGGGATCGCGCTGGGATTGGGGTCGGCTGCCCTGGGACTCGTGATCGAACGCGAGCATGCGGTCGAGCACGGCGTCGGCGGTCGGGTCGTGCAGCTCGTCCACGATCCGGCCGTCGGCGAGGAAGACCACGCGGTCGGCGTGGGCGGCGGCGACCGGGTCGTGGGTCACCATCACGACGGTCCGGCCCAGTTCCCGTACGGAGTCGCGCAGAAAGCCCAGCACCTCCGCGCCGGAACGGGAGTCGAGGTTGCCGGTCGGCTCGTCGGCGAACACGATCTCCGGCCGGGACACCACGGCGCGGGCCACGGCCACGCGCTGCTGCTGGCCGCCGGAGAGCTGGGCCGGACGGTGCGCGAGCCGCCCGGCGAGCCCCACCGTGGCGACGACGGCGTCCAGCCACGCGGCGTCGGGCTGCCGGCCGGCGAGGCGCAGCGGCAGCGTCATGTTCTCCAGCGCGGTCAGGGTGGGCAGCAGGTTGAAGCCCTGGAAGACGAAGCCGACCTTCTCCCGCCGCAGCTCGGTGAGCCGACGGTCGCTGAGCGAGGCGAGTTCGACGCCGCCGATCGTGACCGACCCCGAGGTGACCGGGTCGAGACCCGCCATGCAGTGCATCAGCGTCGACTTGCCGGACCCGGACGGGCCCATGACCGCCGTGAACCGCGCCCGCGCGAACTCGACGGACACCGAGTCCAACGCGGTGACCTGGGCCTCGCCCCTCCCGTACACCTTGGACAGGTGTGTGGCACGGGCGGCTGGTTCGGTGGTGGGCGCGGCGGAGGGAACGAACGTGTGCGGCATGGATACTCCGACGGGGGAGGGGGAACGACGGCCCGCGAGCATCGCGCGGGCCGTGGGGACCTTCCCATCCTCACGTCGCTCACCTGCGCAAACGTCGTCCTGGAGGCGGTAGTTGGAGTCTGCGGAAGGGGAGGGGGCGAGCCCGCTCGTCTCTGCCCTTCGACAGACTCCGCCGCTTCGCCTCTGCCTTTGGCGGGACTCAGGGCACGGACGGTTGCACGGGGTGGTGGACGGCGTACGGGCCGCGCCCGCCACGTGGCCCGTACGCGCGCCATCGGACCCGAGGCCCGTACACGCCCCACCGGACCCGACGCCCGTGCGGGCACGGAGCCCGGTTCGTAGGCGCTCGGGCGCTCAGGCGCTCAGGTGTTCAGAGCCTCAAGGGCGCAGGCCCGCGCGATGCGCCAGCAGAGCGGCCTGCACCCGGCTCGTCGATCCGGTCTTCTCCAGGATCGCGCCCACATGCGTCTTCACCGTGCCGATGCCGATGGCCAGCCGCTCCGCGACGTCCTGGTTCGACAAGCCCTCGCCGAGCATCGCGAGCACCTCCCGCTCGCGCCCGGTCAGCCGTGCGATCCGCTCGTCCTGCGGGGCCACGCCGCCGGCGTCCGGGCCGCCGCCGGACAGCATCCGGGCGATCACGGTCCCGGTGACCCCGGGGGAGAGCACCGCGTCACCGGCCGCCGCGGCCTTGACCGCGCTGATCAGCTCCTGCGGCCCCTCGTCCTTCAGCAGGAAGCCCGAGGCGCCGTCGCGCAGCGCCCGGAGCACGTTCTCCTCGTCGCCGAAGGTCGTCAGCATCACCACGCGCGGCGCCGGGTCGAGCGCGAGCAGCGGCCGGATCGCGGCCAGTCCGTCGCGGCCGGGCATGCGGATGTCCACCAGCGCGACATCCGGCCGGTGCGCGGCGGCCTCCTCGACCGCCCGGCGTCCGTCGGCGGCCTCGGCGACCACGTCGATGCCGTCGGCGTGCCGCAGGATCAGCCGCACCCCGTGCCGGATCATCGCCTCGTCGTCGGCGAGCAGGACGCGGATCGGCGGGGCAGGCTCGGTCACGGGGACTCCCAGGGTGCGGTGTCCCGTACGGACGGGACGGTGAAACGGTCGATGGAGATGAGGCGTTGCGAGGCGTCGAAGCAGTACCGGGTGACGTCGAAGGCGCCGGGCCCGGCATCCGAGCCTGTGGGCAGGTAGACGCACCCCGCCGTCCCGGCGGGGCGCGGCGGTTCGTGCCCGGTGGCCGCGGCGCGTACGGCCGGGCTGTCGAAGACCCCCTTCAGCTCCTGGTACGTCATGCCGAGATGTTCCGCGGGGGGCCGGGGCAGGTGCCTGGGCTGGCCGTATACGAGGGCGATGGCGAGCGTCATCAGCACCCACAGCGCCGCCGCCCCGAGGGCGAACGTCAGCGCCCCGGCGGTGCGCGGCTCGCGCGACAGGGCTGCCGCGTCGTCGGCCGGGGGCGGCGTGAGCGCCCGCGTGCCGTCCCCGGACCGCTTCCACGTGACGTCGTCGTCCGGTTCCACGGGTACGGTCGCGACCACCTGGAACCCCTCGGACGGCAGCGGCCCGGCCTCGAAGGCGCCGCCCAGCAGCTCGACCCGCTCGCGCAGGCCCGTCAGCCCTCGCCCCGTGCCGATGGCGAATGACCTCCCGGCTTCGGAGGAGATCCCGTCGTCGGACGGTTTGCCCGCTTCGGGGAGCGCGCCGTTGCGGACCGTCACCCGTACCGCCCGGTCGTCCTCCTCGACGCGCTCGACTCGTACGGTGACGTGGGCGGCGGTCGCGTACCGGTGCACGTTCGTCAGGGACTCCCGTACCACCCGGTGCACCGCGCGCCGCACCCGTGCCGGGCACGCGTCGAGGTCGGGGCCGCTCCATTCCAGCCGTACGGTGATCCCGCCGTCGCGGGACTCCGCGACCAGTGCCTCGATGTCGGCCCGGGTGCCGGTGGCGTCGGTGAGCGTGTCCCGGCCGGTGTCCCGCCCGAGCGGTCCGAGCACTCCGAGTGCCTGCCGCAGTTCGCGCATCGCGTCCCGGGTGGTCCGCCGGACGAGCACGGCCTCCTCGCGCAGCTCCGGCGCTGCCCGGTCGAGGGCGAGTTCCAGGCCCCCGGCGTGCAGCGAGATGAGGCTGAGCCGGTGGCCCACCAGGTCGTGCATCTCGGCGGCGATCCGGGACCGTTCATGGGTGCGGGCCTCACTGTCAGCGGACCGGCGGGCCCGCTCGGCCGCGTCGCCGCGTTCGCGCAGCGCCCGCAGCAGACGGGCCTGCTGCCCGTACACCGTCCCGATCAGGCCGGGCACGACCACGGCGGTCACCGCCAGCACCACCCCGAGCTCCAGACCGTAGACGGCCGTACCGCGGCCGAGCGAGGGCCCGGTCGCGGTCCCGGCCGCCATGACCAGCAGGCTCGCGCCGCCCAGCAGCCGGACCCGGTGGCGCGGCCGTACCGTGTCGAGCGCCACAGCGTACGCGGCGCACGCCGTCACCGGGCCGGTGACGGGCGCCGCCCCGGTGAGGACCGCGAGAATCAGGAGTACGGCCTCGGGCAGACGTCGCCGCCACAGGAAGAACACCGCGGCGACCGCGACCATGCACAGCTGGAATACGGCGTGCGGCAGTTGCCACAGCCGCTCGGCGACCGCGAACAGACACAGCGCGGCGAGAGCTGCTCCGGCCGTCTCCGCGGCGGCCCGCCCCGCGCTTCCCGGACCCGCCGGAGCATCCGGCCCAGGGGGGCGAACGGAACGGCGAAAACGACTGATGAGGGGCACGCCGTCCAGTATTGATCGCTACGGGCACGTGGGCGTGCACCCCAGGACCGATCCGGAACTCTGTCTTTCGGCAGAGGCCGGCAGAGGCCGGGCGTGCGGGTCTTCCGGCGTACGGGCCGGAGCGGGCGGCGTCGAGCCCCCGAAGGTGCGGCGGTAGGCGGTGGGGGTGGTGTCGAGGGCGCGGCGGAAGTGCAGGCGCAGGTTGGCGGCGGTGCCGAGGCCGCAGTCGCGTGCCACCCGGTCGATCGGGTGGTCCGTGGTTTCCAGCAGTTCCCGCGCCTTGCCGAGGCGGGCGTTGAGCAGCCACTGCAACGGAGTCGTGGCCGTCTCCTCCGTGAACCGGCGCATGAAGGTGCGCTGCGAGACGCCGGCGTGCCGGGCGAGTACGCGCAGCGTGAGCGGCTCGGCGAGCCGGTGCAGGGCCCACTCCCGGGTGTCGGAGAGCGACGCCTGACCGGCGACCGGGACCGGGGCCGGTACGTACTGGGCCTGCCCGCCGTCACGGTGCGGGGCGGCGACCAGGCCGCGCGCGATCTCGTTGGCCGCCGCCGCACCCAGATCGCGGCGCACGATGTGCAGGCACAGGTCGATGCCGCAGCACACCCCGGCCGAGGTGAGGACGTCGCCCTCGTCGACGTAGAGCACATCGCGGTCGACCGTGACGGCCGGGAAGTCCCGTTCGAGGCCGTCGATGTGCTTCCAGTGGGTCGTGGCGTGCAGCCCGTCCAGTACGCCCGCCGCGGCCAGCGCGAAGGCTCCCGTGCAGATCGACACCACACGCCGGCCCCGGTCGCGGGCCTCGGCCAGCGCGCCGAGCACGGCCTCCGGCGGACGGAGGAGCGGCTCGTAACCCGGCACGATCACGGTGTCGGCGGCGCGCACCTCGTCCATGCCGCCGTCGGCGACCAGGGCGAATCCCGCGGTGGTGGACACCCTCGTGCCGAGCGCGCACACGGTCATCTCGTAGGAGGTCTCCGGGCGGGCGTTGAAGATCTGCGTCGGGATCCCCAGGTCGAGCGGGGTGACCCCGTCCAGCGCCAGGACCGCGACTCGATGCACTGTCATGGCAAGATTCTATCGAAGAGAGGGAATTTTGCCTCTCGCCAGGTCAGGGTGGGTGCGGCCAGGCTGAAGACATGACCGAACAGACTCGCGGAACGACCCCCGACCCGACCGGGGCGACCCTCGGCCCGTTCCCGACGGCCGCCGCCGAGACCACGGCGACCACCGCCCCGTTCCCGACGGCCGCCGACCTGATCGCGCTGCCCGGCACACCACTCGCCGACGCCATCGTGAACCTCATTCAGCCGGTGCAGACGCAATCCGTGTTCAACCACAGCATCCGCACCTACCTGTTCGCCCGGCTGGTGGCCGCGCGCCTCGCCCTGACCGCCGGCGACGACTACGACGACGGCCTGCTGTTCGCCGCGTGCGCGCTGCACGACCTCGGTGTGGCGTCGGACGGCCCGTATCGGCAGCGGTTCGAGGTCGAAGGAGCCGACCGGGCCGCCGAGTTCCTCATCGAGCGCGGACTGCCCGCCGCGGACGCCGATCAGGTGTGGCAGGCCATCGCCCTGCACACCTCGCCGGGCATCGCAGAACGCCGCGGCACGCTGTGCGTGCTCGTCCGCGAAGGACTCGCCGTCGACTTCGGCGGCCCGATGGGCGCCGGCCACCTCGACGACGTCACGGACGAACAGGCCGACGCCGTGCACACCGCGTATCCACGGCTGCACATGATCCGCTCGCTCACCGACGCGATCGTCGCGCAGGCCGCGAAGACCCCCAAGAACGCACCCCGGTACGCGATCCCCGGCGAATTCCTCCGCGAACGCGAGACCTACGGCCAGACCCGGATGGAGCTCGCCTGCCGTTCATCCCGCTGGGGCAATTGACCCCACGGTCCCCCACGATCCCCCACGACCCTGTCGACTGAGCAACGGCCGACAGAGAAACAGATCAATCCATAGATAGATCGACAGAGAAGTCGACAGAGAAAGGGAAACACCGCAATGACCGTCCACACCGTCGAAGTCCCCAAGGACAACGCCGTCTTCGGAAGCACCACCAGCGCCTTCGAGAACTTCGGCTATTCCGCCGCGGTCCGCGCGCACGGCCTCCTGTTCATCGCGGGAACGATCGGCCGCCGCGCCGACGGAACCATCCCGGACACCATCGAGGAGCAGAGCGAGATCGCCATTCGGAAGATCGAGGAGATCCTCCGGCTCGAAAACCTCGACCTGTCCGCCCTCGTCGACGTCACCAGCTACCACGTCGACATCCGCGAGCACCTGAACGGCTTCGTCGAAACCAAGCAACGCCTCATCAACGCCCCCTACCCGACCTGGACGATCATCGGGGTCAGCGGCCTCGCCAGCCCGGGACTCCTCATAGAAATCCGCGCGACCGCCGCGTATCCCGACGCGTCCCGGTAGCCCAGCGGCGGGCACGGTCGTCGTACTGGGCGTGTGAACTCCCGCACGATCGGCCGCGGTCGATGCGGGACGGAGCCGGAACTGGGCTAAAAAGGCGGGTATGGAACTGACCCAGATACGCCTGTTGGTGTCCGACTTCCCCCGCGTCTACCGCTTCTACCGGGACGTGCTCGGCCTGAAGCCGCAATTCGAGGCCGAGACCGGCCCATACGCCAAGTTCACCCCCGACACCGGACAAACCGGGATCGCGTTGCAGGACCGTACGCGGATGGCCGGCGTGCTGGAGCGATTGGGGGCGGCGGCCCCGGAGGGGTATCGGGCGTTGGTGGTGCTGCGGGTGGAGGACCTGAACGCCGCCCACGCCGAGTTCACCTCGCGGGGCGCGGAATTCTCCGGAGCCCCGGCCCCCATGGGCGACCGGATGAGGGTCGCGTATCTGCGAGACCCGGAGGGGAATCTGATCGAGCTTCAGGAGTGGCTGGTACTCCGTGACCAGGCCGCCGGCGACGCGTCGGCGTAGAAGGCGCGAACTGCGACGGGGCTGGGTCCGCTTCGCCACGACCGGCGACCCCGGATGGCCCGCTTACGAGCCCGAGCATGCGCTGACCCGCGTCCTGGATGTGGAGTCGAGGACGGTGCCGTACCCGGAAGAGGCGTCGCGTCGTATCTGGGAGGGATGCGACCCAGCCCCCTTTGAGCTCATATAGGCGAGCATCGATTCTTTTGGGCTCCGTTTTGCGGGATCGGCAACAGAAGTGGCGGGACCGGGACGCGTCGGGCGACGCTGGTCCGGTGACCGACAAGATCGACAGCATCGACGACACCAACGACACCAACGACACCAACGACATAAACGCCACCGACGCCACCGACAGCGTCGACGTGACCGCAGCAGGGTCGCCCGAGTACGAAGCCTCCTCGCCCGCCGACGGATACGTCGGCGATCCGGCAGTACGGGCGGAGTGGGACAACCGGTACGCCGACCGGCAACAGCTGTGGAGCGGCCGGCCCAATGGCGCGCTCGTGGCCGAGGCCGCAGGGCTCACACCCGGGCGGGCACTGGACGTCGGCTGCGGTGAGGGCGCGGACGCGATCTGGCTCGCACGCGGCGGCTGGGACGTAACGGCGATCGAGGTCTCGGGCGTGGCACTGGAACGGGCGGCCGGGCACGCACGGGACGCCGCCGTCACCGTGCGCTGGACGCACGCAGCCCTCACCGAGGCCGCACTCGCGCCGGCCTCCTTCGACCTGGTCTCCGCCCAGTACCCGGCCTTGCTGCGCACCCCCGACGCCGCGGCCGAACGGGCGCTGCTCGCGGCCGTCGCGCCCGGCGGCGTACTGCTGATCGTCCACCACGCGGGGGTGGAGACCCGCCGGGCGGACGACGGCGACTTCGACCCGGCCGACTACGTCTGGCCCTCGATGGTCGCCGACCTTCTCGACGAGGACTGGGAGGTGGAGGTGGACGAGCAGCGACAGCGCGTCATACCCGACGGCGGCGCCGGCGCGCACCACACCGACGACCTGGTGCTGCGCGTACGCCGACTGCGCTGAGCGGGCGTTCGCCCCCTCCGGGGCGACGCGTCCACGACGATCGGACCTGGGGTCCGACGACGGCGCCCGCGGCTGACCCCGTCACCGGGGTCCGCGCGAGGCCGTGCGGAACGGCTGGGCTCAGTCCGTGGCCTTCGAAATCGACTGCGACCGACCGTATCCCGCGCGCGGCCAACTGCTCGGCCACGGGACTCCAGCACCAACTGCCGTGCCAGAAACCGTGGACCAGTACGACGGTCGTGGAGCTCCGCGTTTCTTCCTCGCTGTTCGTGGAGCCGGACGTCCGACGCGAAGCCGCCCGGTGGCGACAGGCGCGATGATCCTATGGCGCTGGCCTCATCGCGGCATCGGAGATGTCGCGGGGCTCCCGCGGAGCGCGGAGACGATGTCGTCCCGGGTTCTGGCGGCGAGCCGGCGGCTGGTGGCGAGGCTCAGGGGGATTGAGGGAAGGGGCGGGAGGGCGGCGAGCCGCCGGAGGCCCGGTTCCCTGGCCTGGGACTGGGGCTGGGACTGTGACTGGGGCTGAGGGAGGGCGGTGATACCGCCGGTGGTCCTGACAGCGGCGAGAAGGCTGATGAGGTCGATGCACTCGCGGGCCGGACGCCTGCCCGATGCCGTCTCGGAGGCGAGGATGCGTTCCCGGATGGCGCACGGCGCGGTGAAGGCGATGATTCTGTCCGTATCCGGCGCTCGGTCTGCGGGGCCCATCCAGGTCAGGGGCAGGTCGGCCACGTGGCGGCTGCCGTGGCCGAGGGCGCCGATCCCGAGCGCGACGTCCGCCGAGCGGTCGTGAACGGATTCGCGTACCCGCGCACTGCGATGGAACTGGAACCGGACGGACCGGTCCGGGTGGTCGCGGGCGAGTACGCGGGCGACGGCTCGTAGCAGCGGCTCGGTGGCGTGCTCGGTGGAGACGACCACGAGATCCTCGCCATCGTTTCCCAACAGGCGTCCCAGGGCGGCGTCGTGTTCGCCGAGCAGCCGGTACGCCTCGCGCAGCACGTCCTCGCCGCGGGCGGTGAAGGCGATGCCGCGGCCCTGGCGCGCCACGACGGGAAACCCCAGCTCCGACTCCAGGCGGCGCAGGTGCCCGCTGACGGCCGGCTGCGAAAGGTGCAGGGCGTCGGCGGCCCTGCGCACTCCGCCGAAGGAGGCCACGGTGACCAGACTGCGCAGGCAGGTGATGTCGAGAGTCGCCACGTTCACATTGTGGCCGTTGAGGCGACGGCCGACCGCGTATTGATCGCGATTCGTGATCGGTATCGCAGCTGTCCGGCTGACGGTGCTGGGATCAATGCCATGAACACCCAGCGACTCCTGCCGGCCGTAACCGTCCTGCTGTACGCCGTGAGTTATCCGCTCGGCGCGCTCACCCTCGGCTTCATCACGCCGTTCCTGCTGATCCTGCTGCGCTTCGCGCTCAGCGCCGTACTGATGTGGACCATCGTGGCCGCCCGGCGCATCCCGCTGCCGCGCGGGCGTGTGCTCGCCTGGACCGTCGTCGGCGGGGTGCTGGTCCAGGGGGTGCAGTTCCTCGGTCTGTACTGGGGCATGGCCCACGGCGTCAGCGCAGGCATCGCCTCCCTGGTGATCGCGATGAACCCGATCGCCACCGCGGTCATCACCCGGCTCGTGCTGCACCAGCGGGAGAACCGGTGGGGACTGCTCGCGCTCACCTGCGGCGCGGTGGGGGTGGTCGCGGCCTGCCTGCCGCGGCTGCTGTTCGACCCGGCCGTGGGGCCGGGGCTGATCGCCGTCCTGATCGCCCTGGGCGGCCTGTCCGCCGGCTCCCTCCTCCAGGGAAGGAAACTGCACACGGTGGACTCCTTCGTCTTCACCGCCATCGGCGTCACCGGTTCCATCCCACCGGCCGCTGCCCTCGCCCTCACCACCCCGCAACACGTCTCCGACCCGGCGCCCGCCGCCGGGCTGCTCACCGTCCTGGTACTCGCCAGCGCGCTCGCCATGGTCTGCTACGCGGCCTGCGTACGCCGCCTGGGCGCTCGGGGAGCGTCGATCCTGTTCGCCCTGATCCCCGCCGTCGCCGTGGTCGCGGCCTGGCTCCTGCAAGGCACCCCCCTCGACATCACCACCGCCATCGCCCTCACCTGCGGCGCTCTGGCCTGTGCTGCCCAGACCCGGGCAGTACGGACTACGCCCGGAACGGCGGTCGCTGAGGCTTCCCCAGCGAGGTCCGCTCGCGTACGTACGGGCGCACCGTTGGCCGGCGGATGGAGGGCGTTCTCGCCACGTAGCCGGTGCCGTCGGCTCGCCCGCACCTCGGCCCCGGCCACCCCTCGGGCTGTTCCTCTATCGGATGCCGTTGAGCTTGGTCGGTGTTCCGGTCGGATCGAATGAGTGGTGGAAGGTGAAGGCGTACGGTGCGGCGCCGTGGGCGTGGAGGTGTTCCAGCCTGGTGACCCCGTCTTGCCAGGTGGGTATCGTGCCGTCGGTCACCCACCAGAACACGTAACCCGGGTGATCCGTCTTCTCGAACCAGTCGTAGCGCCTGTTGAGCGCCGTGCGGTGTGGGCCGGTGTAGACGGCGTCGAAGGCGGATGGAAGGTCGGTCCAGAGGGAGAGGGTCGCTATCAGGGCGGCGGTTTCCGCCGTGCGGCCTTTTTCATACCAGGACGGAGCAGTGAAAGCTCCCCAATCACCCCAGTTCCAGTCGAACAGCGTGCCCTCGCTGCTGTCCGTTGCCTCAGCCTGGGCGATATATCCGGGGTGATCGCCGATCTCTCGGTAAACGGCCTCGCCGATTTTGTGGAACTCTTGCGGCAGAGGTGCGGGATCATTGATAGGTGACTTGAGGGTTCCGAAAGTGTACAGAGCGAGATGGGGCATTGGCGGTTTTCTCTCCCTGGCGGAGGGGCCTGGTGCGGGACCCGTTGACGGTTTCGTTGGCTGGGCGCGGACTCGATTCGGTGTCGAGGATGGTGTGGACCTGGCCGTAGGAAAGCTGGGAGGGCGGGCGATTCCTCTCGGCCAGGCGACACCGCGGCAGGATCGCTAGGAAACAGGTGGGGTCAGCACCGAGTCGTCGCCGTTGCCCCAAATCCCTCGGATTTGACGCTTGGTGATCTTCCAGCCCTCGTCCGTCCGGTGGAGGACGTCGTCGTAGTTGCCGCCGAGGATGTACTGTCCGCTGCTGCTGCTGCTGCTGCTGCTGCCGCCGCCGCTGCCGCTGCCGTCTTCGCGCACGTGCTGAGCGATGAAGGTGGCATGCGTGGTGGCGGTGTTGGCTTCGACGGTGATCTGGATGTTGCCCACGAGGTGCTGGGTGGCGTCAAAAGGCTCAAGGAATGCCTTCGCCCCTGCGATGATCGCCTCGCGGCCATCGACGTTCGCGTTCATGTAGTCGCCTACGGCGTCCGGGGCGTAACAGGTCGCGAGCAGATCCCAGTCGCGGGCATCCATCGCGCGCGCGACGGTGTAGATCAGTTCCGTGATGGCCGCCCGGTCCAGGAGCTCCCGGACGGAATCGGATGCTGTGGTGGTAGTCATTGTGCTTTTCCTTGAGAAAGTGCGTAGACGCTTTGAGGAAGCAGTTTGGGGCTGCTGGCCGCCGACCTTCTGGTGAGTGGTGATCGGCGATATCAGGGAGGCGGTGCCCTGGCGAGTGTCAGAAACCGCGTGGTTCAGCGATGGGGGAGGGGCGGGGTGGCGGCTTATCCGTCGGCGCGTTCCAGTACGACGACGGGGATCTGCCTGCCGGAGGCGGATTCGAACTCGGCGAACTTCGGGACGAGCGCTATCTCTTTCGCCCAGAGCCGCTCACGTTCCGCACCCTTTGCGAGCCGGGCCACGACGGGCACGGTTTCCGTGCCCACCTCGACCGCGGCCCGCGGATTGGCCATGAGGTTGTGGTACCAGACGGGATGGCGCGGGCTGCCGCCGTGGGTGCCGAAGACGGCCCAACTGTCGCCGACCGGCTGGTAGAACAGCGGGCTGATCCGCTCGCGGCCAGTCCTGGCCCCCGTGTGGTGCACCAGGATGAGCGGCATGCCCTGTTCGTCGAAACCGGGAAACCGGGGCGGAACGGGACGGCCCGCGGCGAATTCCTCTTCGCTGCTCCAGGGCACGTACCCGGCGTTGGCGCGGAATTCGGCGATGATCTGTTCGTTCCAGCCGCCGACGGCAGGGGGTTTGGTCTCGCTCCCGCTCTCGTGGGCGGTGGTGGTGGACGGGTCAGACACAGCATCCCCTTCGTTATCCGGAGCACTTGCTCCACAAAGTAGCACGGCGCGGAGCGTGCGCTCCGGATAAGGGGATATGCTCGGTCCCATGGCAGGGGACGAAACAGAAGGAACCATCCGGCGCCGCGCGCCGCGCGTGGACGCGATCCGCAACCGGGAAGCGATCATCGAGGCCGCCGCCGACGTCCTCGCCGAGCAGGGCACCGCGGTGGACGTCCGCGAGATCGCCCGCCGCAGCGGCGTAGGCATGGGCACCCTCTACCGGCACTTCCCGAAGAAGGAAGACCTTGTCCGTACCGTCCTGCACAGGGATTTCTCGCGGTGGGCGGACTCCGCGCGCCGGGCCGCGGTCGACGCCGAGGACCCCTGGGCGGCACTGACCGACTTCTACCAGCAGGCCCTGACCGGCTACGCGCATCACCGCGCGACCATGGAGAACTTCGCGCTGACCTGGTCGGAACCCAATCTGGAAGGCATCCAGCAGCTCCGCCTCGTCATCGACGAACTGTGCGCCCGCGCCCACGCCGCGGGCCTGCTGCGGCCCGGCGTGACCACCGACGACCTGCTGCTCCTGCTGGTCTCACTCGGCCGCGCCGTCCAGCTCACCGACCAGTGCCGCCCGCACATGTGGAACAGGCTGCTGCACCTCTCCCTCGACGGCCTGCGCGCCGACCACCGCGAACCGCTCCCCACCGACCCCGCACCCGATATCCACCGCCGGAACCCGGACCAGAAACCCCCTCGGCGCTGATGCCGGTGCTGCTCTCGGGCCATGGATAAAGCGCGAGTTCAGGTGGAACGGGCGTCCGCGTCCTGCCAGGCGTTGCACCGTTTCGCCTTGGCACGGTGGGCAGTTGCCTTCTTGTCGTACGCCCGCGCCTTCTTCTTGTAGGCGACGGCCTTCTTCTCATGCCCCAGCAGCGTCTCGTGCGCGCGATGGCCCAAACCGCATGAGGTGCCGGGCCCTTGGCGGTGACGGTCGGTCTCGATCCGTACGCTTCGGGCCTATACGGTCCTGATCTGTACGGTCTTGGTCTATACGGTCTTGATTCGTACGGTCCGGGGCCCGGGCCTGTGGGCCCCGGTGCGGTTCCGGCCGGTCAGGGCTGCACGCTGATCTCGCCGATGCCGGTACCGATGCTGCCGCAGTGCGCGGTGGACTGGCTGGACTGTCCCGGCTGGAGTGTGACGTGCTCGCCATCCACATCGGGCGCCCAGCCGCACACGAGGTGCACCCAGAACGTCTGGGGCGTGCCGCCGTTGTTCTGGCACAGCGCGTACCCCGTGTAATCGTCATTGGCGTGCTTGCCGGTCTGGCAGGAAAGGCCGGGCGGGGTGGCCGCAGCGGGCGTGGCCGTGACGACGAGCGTGGTCAGTCCGGCGATGGCGGCTCCGGCCAGCATGGTCCGGGAAACGCGGGTGACGTACTTGTTCACGGTCTTCTCCTCTTGAAGTGCGAAGGCGTTCGAATGGGGCGGCATCCGGGCGCTGACGTGCGGAAACGTGCGCGGACGGAGATGGCCGGGCGCGAGCGGCACCCGGTGTACGAATCCGCTGAGCCGCCGGATTCCCCCGTTCACGTACGTACACGTTCCGTCCGGCCGAGCCGTCGCGGTACCTCACAGGAGTCAGGGTGGGGGCGGGAGCCCCGGCAGCCACAGCCAGCCGTACGCGCTGCGCGCCACGCGCCACGCGCCACGCGCACGGCCTGTCCATCTGACGGTGGAACAGTGGTGGCGCCGACGCACGGCCCGTTCCCACCATGGGGCATGGACCATGCGCCGCGCATTCCTCTTCCTTTCCTCCCTCTCGCTGCCGCCTGCTCCGGGCCCGCCAAGAGGCCCGCCGCGCCCGTACTCCGCGACGGCGTCGCGTATGCCACGTACCGGCGGTGAGCAGTGGCCGACACCGCGCCCGTGCCCGACGTGCCCGCCACCGCCGACGCGCCCGCGCAGGCACGGGAGCGTGACGCGCATGGAGGGCCCGGCCATACGGTGCTCATGGCCGCGGTCATCGCCCTGCCCGCCGTAAAGATCGCCTACACCGTCGGCGGTGGGGAAGCGGCCACGGAAGTACTGACCGGCCTGGAACCGGGCAACTGGCCCGATGTGCTCATCGGCATGCTCCTGTCCAGCGCGCCGCTCACCGCCGTGCTCGCCGTCGTCGTCTCCCGCATGGTCTTCGCCTACTTCGCCGCGAAGGGAGCCGTCCCGCACGCCAGGTCGTTCGCCGCCACCCTGCGCGCGCTGGCCCTCGCCGCGGTCAACCCGCTGGCGGTCGGCATCGTCATGGCCGTCCTGTTCGGCCCGTGGTGGGGGACGGCCACCGGGCTGACGGCCTGTCTGCTGCGCCAGGGAATCGTCGCCGAGTACCGGGTGGGCCGCCGCGGCCCCGGTGGCCGCCGGCGCCGTCTCGCCGGGGCGCCGCGCACCTGGGGCCACCGCTTCGCCGGAGCCGAGCAGTGGGCGGCACTGCTCCTGGCCGTCCTCGTCCTGCCCGTCGCCGCGTTCGCGTCCGCACTCGACGGTACGTCCTGGGCGCCCCTCGTCGACTGCGCCGTCGACACCGGCCACGGCGGCGCACCGGACCGTCTGATCGAACTCGGCCGCAAGGGCAGCGGCGTCGTCGGCTGGTCCCTCGCCCACCACGAGGTCGTCAACGGCACCGCCTGCGCCGTCGCCGAGACCCGTGTCGTACACCCGCCGTGGTGGGAGCGCTGAGCGTACGAGCGCGTGCCGCGCCCCTTCCGAGCCGATGGGCGGTGCCGCCGCCCTGCCCGTCGCCTTGCGTCCGTATCCACGCGGGTCGAGCAGAGGGCGGGGACCTCCAATACCCAATCGACCTCCTACCGCTTCGGTACCAAGGGGGAGGTGATGGACACCGTCCTGGAAGAGGTCGGGTTACGCGCGCACCGGGCGCGATCTCGCAACGCGTCGCGGGCGCACCGCCCTCGTCCCCGTCACCGCACACCCGCTCGGCACGGACGAAGGCGGCGACTTCATGGCCCGCTACGGACCACGCGACCCGAAGGCCGCGCGCCGACTCGTGCGTTTCATGGGCTTCTCCGTCGACGGCACACCAGAGGATTACCGCAACGGCCGCTCCGAGCCGAGGTCGCCACGTCTGGAGGCGTACCAGCGGCTGCTGAACGGCTGGGCGGCGAAGTACCCCGCCGCCCCCACCGCCCCCAGTGCTGCACCAGCCCCGGCCGCCGCGCCGCAGCCGCGGGCCCCGGAGACCATCCCCAGCCCCGCCACGCCCGAACCGCAGACCTTCGCCCCGGCGGAGGCCCCGGCTGCCCCCGAGCGCCCCGCCCCTCCGGCCGCGCGGCCGGAGGCAACACCACGTCGGCCTGCCGCGAAGAAGGCGGCACAGCCCGCGGCCGACCCGCGCTTCCTGCACGGTCCCCTTGCCGTACTGGACGGTGACGGCTCGGCATACGGCGTCGACGGCATCGTGCTCGACTGCCCGGCGACCACGGTGCCGGAGCTGGTGGAGTGGACGCTCAAAGAGTCCGGCCTCGGCGTGGCGAAGCTGAACCGCTACGGCAAGGACTCCGACCCGCTGATCGTGCTCACCGCCGCGGCCGCCGTGAAACTCGGGCTTCCCGAGCGCCTGGAGGGCCACGAGCAGCGCCGCTCCCTGCGCCTGCCCGAGGACCACCCGGTCGTGAAGCAGGTGGCGAAGGCGAAGTGGCAGCTCACGCAGCGCGGCTTCGGCCCATGGGCCAGGATCTACCGCAAGGCGCAGGGTCACGAGCGGCAGTGCGTGCAGTTGGCGATCCTCTCCTGGGATGCCCTCGACGACCGGTCCTGGCCCGGCGTCTCCGACATGGAGCCGGCCGACATCGCCCGCGTCCTCGGCGTCTACGCGACCCGTGTCATCACCCCGCGCGGCTCCACGGCCGTATCCGGCCTGGAGCTGATGACGGCGGTGCGTCCGCCCACGCGCGCCGTGCGGGATGAGGCGACCGGCAACTGGGTCTCCGGCTACAACCCCGGTTCACTGGGAACGGAGCCGATGGACCCGGCCCCGCCGGAGGCCACCGCCGAACACCCCGTCGTCGTGAACTCCGGTTGGACCGGCGGGTTCCTGGACGAAGAGGCGTATCAATGGGTGCGGCCGGTGGACTTGCTCAGCGATGATGAGTGCCTGCTGCCGTACGCCGTCGGCCTGGACCTCAACACCGCCTTCCTCGCCGCCGCGTTTCGCCTGGTCGTCGGCCTCTCCGCCCCCGACCACTTCCACACCCCGCAGTTCAACAAGAAGATCCCTGGAAGCTGGCTCGTCGACCTCTCCCACATCGAGCTGGACCCGCGCCTGCCCAGCCCGCCACATCAAGGGCGGCGACGCCGTCCTGGACGAAGGGGAGTAGCCGGTGGGGGAGATCGAGGACGCCATCGAGCGCGCCGACCGCGAGGCGTTCACCCGCCAGCCGCCCAAGACGCTCCAGGCGCGTATCAACTACCTGCTCAAGCAGATGGGGACCGCGAAAGCGGTCGAGGCGGAACTCGGCATCACCGCCGACTCCGTCAACCGCTACCGTCGCGGCGCCCGGAAGAACCCGCCGAAGGATTTGTGCACCGGCTTCATCCGGGTGCCGGACTTGACGTGGTCCCGGCTCGAACACCCCTCCGAAGCCGTCGAAGCGGGCCAGCGGATCACGGCGGAAGTGATAATCGCCGAGACGCGAACCGGACAGGTCGCGCTCTCGCTGAAGGCTCTGCGGGAGGACCCACAGGTACGGTTGCGTGCTGCTGACGGGCCTGATGGCCAGGCCTATTGACGATCGCGAACGTCAGCGACGCGGATCCTGGCTGATGAGCATGCGCGGGGGCCCGTGCACTTTGGCTCCAACCTTCGCGCGTCATTGTCGTGTCCGAGATCGACGTTGCCCGATGCCGTTGACGGCCCGGCCTCTCATCGCTCGATTTCAGATTCGAACATATCTGATCGGCTTCGTGAGGGGTTTTTGAATGGCCGCGGAGGTGCCATAGGCTGCCGGGCAGCGAACGGGGGGCGGGATGAGCGCCAGTGGTACGGAAAAGGCCGGCTCGGGAGCCGGCTCGGGAAATGACGGTCCGGGGAGGTCTGGTCCGGTAAAGGGCGACACAGTCGACAGCAAGATCTCCGGCGGACGTGCGCACAACGTCGTGCAGGGCGGGACCATCTCCAGCCTGACCTTCACGGAGGCGCCGCCGCGTCGTGCTTTCCCGCCGGTGATCATTTCTGTGGCGTTCCTCGTCGTCATGGGCGTTGTAGGCGGTGTCTTATTCGCGGTCCTCAACCACCAGACGCCTTTGGCGGAGCATCAAGTGCTGAAGTACGGCCCCGTCCCCGGTGCCGAGTCACGACCGGGTTCGGCCGATGTGAAGGTTTCCCCGTCGCCGTCCGCTCCTGCGGCGGGACCTCCTGCGGCGTCCGGGGAAGCGGCCGCCCCCGGAGAGGGAGCCGCGCGACCGGGCGGCCAGGACGAGGACATGAGTTCCAGGGAAGGGGCGGCGCGGAAATCTCAGCCGTCGCCCGCCGAGCCGTCCGCGAAGCCCAACTCGTCCTCGGCCACCACATGGAAGATCGTGGCGCAGGAGGAGACGATACTCGGGCAGGAGGTCATCGATGGCGATCCGTGCGGCCACTATTCGCTGTGCGCATATCGCCGGGCGAGGCATCAGGGACGGTACGACTTTCCTGCTCCGGACAGCGGGCCGCCAGGGAAAACCTGCTACAGCTTCCCGAGCGGCGATCCCGGTTTCGTCTCCGTGTTCAATGGCCGCGGTTATTCGTACCGGGTTTATGAGAGACCGAAGTGCGAAGGGGGAATGGAGACCATCACTCCCATGACCACCAACTATCAGGATCTCAAGGTCATCTCTCGCTTCCGTTCCTATGTGAAGGCTTAACTGCCTGCGGGAGCGTCAAGAGAGCCGCGCCGACCGCCTGCGCCTTGGCTGAGGACTGCGCGCGGAACATGTTGCCGAGCGGGGCGCGTACGCGCCAGGGACTGCGAGACGGCCCTTGGGCTGTTCGGGTGTTCCCGGGGCGATGCTCCGTGTCGGCCGGGCAGCTTTGAACGAACGAAGCGGCGGCTGTGCGGGCCGGTCCGGGCTGCACCATCCGGTGGTCGTTCGACGGCACTATGACGTCATTGTCGTGGCTACGACCACGCCGCGGTCTAGCTGGCGAAGCCGCCCTTGGGCTGGATGATCTCCAGGTTCGTGCCGTCCGGGTCGTTGAAGTAGGCGACCTTGGTGCCGAGCGCCGCCTCCGGGGTGACCTCGCCCGCGGCGAACGTGTAGTCGTCGCCGAGGAAGCCGTAGCCGGCATCCTTCATCCGCTGGTATACGGCGTCGAAGTCGTCGACCTTGAGGCAGAGGTGCATGGAGCCGGGGCGGTTCGCTTTGCCGTTCGTACGCTCGCCGACCGGCTCCTGGAACTGGATGAGGTCGATGCCCAGGCTGTTGTCCAGGTTGATCGTGGCGTACCGCAGCTTCGCGGTGGGCAGCCCCTGCGACGTTCCGAACGGCACGCTGTGCATGGTCCCCTCCGCTACGGGCTCCCGCCCGGTGAGGGCCTGGTAGAACGCGATCGAGGCGTCCAGGTCCGAGACCGAGATCCCGACGTGGGCGGCTTGGGTGAGGTTCATCGGGGTGGTGGCGGTGCTCATGTCGCATCCCATCGTTGTGCGCTCTGCCGCCACGGGGACACACACGCGGGTGAGCGGGCGTGGGCGTGGGAGCAGAGCGGCTCCAGCAGGAACTGGACAGGAGCAATTCTTCGGCAGGGCGACGGAGTGCGCACCTTGCCGACGTCCGCGTCGAGGGGCGGCGGAGCGGCGCGGATCGCCGCCCCGCCGTACCCGTCGGAAGCGTCAGTTGACCTCGTCCGGGTGGGGGCCGGTGCGCAGGTCGCGGTCGAGAGTGGCGATGGCGGCCATCTCGTCGTCGGTGAGGGTGAAGTCGAAGACGTCGAGGTTCTCGCGGATGCGGGCGGGCGTCACCGACTTGGGGATGACGATGTTGCCGAGCTGGAGGTGCCAGCGCAGGACGACCTGGGCGGGGGACTTGCCGTGGCGGGCGGCGGCCGCGGTGATGGCCTCGTCCTTGAGGACGGCGCCCTGCGCCAGCGGGCTCCACGCCTCGGTGGCGATGCCGTGCCGCGCGTGGGCGGCGCGCGGCTCGTTCTGCTGGAGGCCGGGGTGCAGCTCGATCTGGTTGACCGCCGGGACCAGTTCGGAGCCGGCGATGAGCCGGTCGAGGTGCGCGGGCTGGAAGTTGGACACGCCCGCGGCGCGGACCCGCCCCTCGGCGACGAGCTTCTCGATGGCCTTCCAGGACTCGCGGTACAGGTCGCGGGCCGGGGTCGGCCAGTGGATCAGGTACAGGTCGACGTGGTCCAGGCCCAGCTTGGCGAGGCTGGCGTCGAAGGCCCGCAGGGTGGAGTCGAAACCCTGGTCGGCGTTCCACAGCTTCGTGGTGATGAACAGCTCGTCGCGGGCGATCCCCGAGGAGGCGAGGGCGCGGCCGACGCCGGTCTCGTTGCCGTAGATCGCGGCGGTGTCGATGCTGCGGTAACCGGCTTCCAGGGCGGAGCTCACCGCGGCAGTGGTCTCGTCGTCGGGGACCTGGAAGACGCCGAAGCCGAGCTGGGGGATCTCGACGCCGTTATTGAGGGCGACGGTGGGGATGACGGACGGTGCCATGGTGTTTGCGGCCTTTCAGGTGGTGCGGGTCATACAGGCTGTAGGGACTGTATGGGCTGTATGCCCTGTATGGGGCATGTGGGGTGTGCGAGTCGTGCGTCGTACGAAGGGCGTGCGGCGTACGACTCGTACGGGGCCTCAGGACAGTTCTTCGACCGCCGTGGCGGCGAAGCCGTGGTCCTGCTCCGGGGCGCCCCCGCCGACGCCGATGGCGCCGATGAGGCGGCCGTCGCGGTGGACGGGGACTCCGCCGGCGATGAACAGCAGCGGCTTGTCGAGCGCGGTGGGCAGGGAGTGGAACGGCCCCTCGGGCTTGACGAGGTCGACGAGGTCCGCGGTCGGCGCGTTGAGTTGCAGGGCGGTGTAGGCCTTGCGGGTGCTGGTCTCGCCCGAGATCAGCACCGCCCGGTCGTCCCGGCGGAAGGCCAGCAGGTGGCCGCCCGCGTCGAGGACGGTGACGCTCACGGGGACCCCCGCGGCGTCGGCGGCGCGGCGCGCGGCGGTGACGAGGGCCTCGGCGTCCTGGGTGGTCAGCGGGGCGACGGCGAGGGTGGTGCTCATGACGGATTCCTTCGTGGACGGGCAATGCGGGTGGGAAATTCGGGTGGGGAATGGGAATGGGGGAGCGGGTGGGGGTGGACAGGGGGCGGGTCGCAGTGGCCCGCCCAGGTCAGCGCAGGACGGTTTCCGGCGTGCTCCGGTGCCCGGCGGCCCCTGCGACGACGCGTTCGGTGCCACGTTCGGTGACGTGTTCGGCGGTGCGGGTACGGCGGTGAAGGCGGGAGGCGAGCAGAGCGAGCAGGAGGGCTGTGCCGGAGAGGATGGCGCCGATCCAGTTGGGGGAGGTGTAGCCGAGGCCCGCGGCGATCACGAGGCCGCCGAGCCAGGCCGCGAGGGCGTTGCCGAGGTTGAAGGCGCCGATGTTGGCGGCGGAGGCCAGGGTCGGAGCGGCCGAGGCCTGGTCGAGCACCCACTTCTGAAGCGGCGGGACGGTCGCGAAGCCGAGCGCGCCGATCAGGGAGAGGGTGATCGCGGCCAGCACCTTGTTATGGGCGGTCGCGGTGAACAGCAGCAGCGCGCCGGTGAGCGCCGCGAGGGTGGTGAGGAGCATCGGCATGAGCCTGCGGTCGGCGAACTTGCCGCCGAGGAGGTTGCCCAGGAACATGCCGATGCCGAAGAGGACGAGCAGCCAGGTCACCGTGGCCTCGGTGTAGCCGGCCACCTCGGTCATCATCGGAGTGATGTAGGTGATCGCGGCGAAGACGCCGCCGTAGCCGAGGACGGTCATGGCCATGGCCAGCCACACCTGCACATTGCGGAACGCGGCGAACTCGGTGCGTACGGACACGGAATCCGGCCGGCCCGTCTCGGGCACCAGCTTGGCGACGCCGAGGAAACCGATGACGCCGAGCGCGGCGACGAGGAGGAACGTGACGCGCCAGCCGGCGGCGTGGCCGATGTACGTACCGCCGGGGACGCCGACGATGTTGGCCACCGTCAGGCCCATGAACATCAGCGAGATGGCCGAGGCCTTCTTCTGCGGGGCGACGAGTCCGGCCGCCACCACGGAGCCGATGCCGAAGAACGCGCCGTGCGCCAGGGAGGCCACGATCCGGCCGATGAGCATGATGCCGAAGCTCGGAGCGAGCGCGGACAGCGTGTTGCCGATGACGAACAGCGTCATCAGGAACAACAGCATCTTCTTGCGGGACACCTTGGTCCCGAGGACGGTCAGGAGCGGCGCGCCGAACACGACGCCCAGGGCGTAGCCGGAGACCAGCCAGCCGGCGGTCGGGATGGTCACGCCGAAGTCGCCCGCGACCTGGGGCAGCACGCCCATGATCACGAATTCGGTGGTGCCGATCCCGAAGGCCCCGATGGCGAGAGCCAGGAGCGCGAGAGGCATGGGGAGCTACCTTCCAGGTGCTTGCGTTGGGCGCTTACATCGGAAGACAATAGTTGCACACGCTGGTTAAAGCAAGCGCTAGCTAATCGTGGATGCATGTACTGTCGCGTGCAACAATTGAAGGTGGTCGCTCCTCGGCCTCGGCGGAACGGGGCTGTTGAACGGGCCGTTAAACGGCTCTGACCTGCAACGATGTAGAGGTTGCAGGTTCGTGATGATGCCGGTGAGGGCTGTGCTGTTGTGGTTTCTGCCGGTGGTTCCTGCCGGGACGGCCTCCTGGCGGGAGCGGCCGCCCGGGACAGGAGCGGCGGGGCGGGCCGGATAGGGGACCGGACGGGGGCCGGACGGGGGCCGGACAGGGGCCGGACGGGCCGGTCACGTGCACCCCCGCCTGACGCGCCGTACGACCACGTCCGAGGAGCGCGGATCACGGCCGCCCCCTCCGTCCCCTCTTCCACGCGGACCAGAGAGACCGCGGTGCTCGAACGGTCAGGGCTCGATGACCACCTTGATCGCGCCGGCCTTGCGGTCGGCCGCGACGCGGAAGGCTTCCCGGGCCTCCTCGATCGGGTACCGATGGGTGATGAGGGTGCGCGCGATGTCCGGCTGCTCGGCCAGCATGGAAGCGACCTCCCCGACCTCGCGGACCCCGTCGTGCCGGCCGTAGGAGATGCTGTTGACGTACGTCAGCTCCTTGACCTGGCTCACGGCGCTGCCCGGAACCGGCATCTTGTCCAGGTACACGCCCAGGGAAACGATCCTGCCGCCGCGCCGTGCGGCCTCCGCGGACCGGGCCAGGCTCGATTCACCGCCGGCCGCGTCGATCACCACGTCGTACGCGCCGCTCGGCCGGCCGGCTCCCAGCTTGTCGGCCGCCGCCAGCTGATGGGGGTGGCGTGCCTCCACATCGACGTCGATCCCCTGGTACCGGGCCGCCGCGGCGGCCAGCAGCCCGATCGTGGCTCCGCCGACCACGAGGAGCCGTTCCCCCGGCCGTACCTGCGCCCGGCGCAGCGCGTGCCAGGCGACCGCGCCGGGCTCGATCAGGCCGGCGTCCCGTACGTCCAGTCGCGGCGGCAGCTCCAGCAGCGTGTATTCCGGCACCACGACCGTCTCGGCCATGCCCCCGTCGCTGAAGACGCCGAGATTCCCGTGCCCGGGTTCGACGCACCGCTGCGGGTGCCCGGCGCGGCATTCCTCGCACGTACCGCCGTAGAGGGTCGGCTCGACGAAATAGGCCGTGCCGTTGTCGTCGACCCCGGCGAACTCGTGGCCGTAGACGAATCCGGTGATGCCGGCGCCGACGAACTGCACATCGGTGCCGCAGATCCCGGCGGCGGCCACCGAGATCCGCACCCCCGCGCCGCCCGGCGCTCCGTCCGGCAACCGCTCCGGTTCGTCGACCTCCACGGTGCGGATTCCAGCATCGGTGTTCACGACCGCGCGCATGCTGTGTTCTCCCTGTTGTTCTAGTAGGCGTGACACTGTGTCGCTCTGTAGGCGTTACGCCGTCTCAGTTCTCAGTTCTCAGGCGCCAGCGTCCGCGGCACGAGGGTGAGCGGGCCTCACCCCATCGGGGTGATTGGATCGCAACCATGGAACTTGCCGACGCCGGGCGGTCCGTGGCCGGCCGCTCACCCCGCCTGCGCGCGGGCCGGGTGCAGCGGCCCGCGTTGTACGAGCGGCTCTCGGCCGCGGGCCGGGTGACCGTGATATCGGCCCCGGCCGGCAGCGGGAAGACCGTCCTCGCCAGGGAGTGGGCCGACCAGGCGGGCGGCGCCGACCGGATCGCCTGGACGGCGGCGGTCGGCCCCGACGGACGCGACCCGCAGCGGTTCTGGCTGTCGGTCCTCGACGCGCTGCGCGCCACGGCCGCGGGGTCCACGCTGGTACGGGCGCTGACGGCGGCGCCGGACCTGGACGGCTGGGAGGCCGTGGAACGCCTGCTGACCGACCTGGCGCCGCTGACGGACCCGATCTGGCTGGTCGTCGACGACGTGCACGAGCTGGACCCGGCCGAAGGGCGTCGGCAGCTCGAACTGCTCGTGATGCGCGCGCCGGCCGAACTGCGGTTCGTACTCGTCACCCGGCACGACGTACGGCTGGGACTGCACCGCCTGCGGCTGGACGGCGAACTGACCGAACTCGGCACCGCCGACCTGCGCTTCACACCGGAGGAGGCCCGGCACCTGCTGGCCGCCGCCGGGGTGACGCTGCCCGAGCCGTCGCTGGCGCTGCTGCACAGCAGGACCGAGGGCTGGGCGGCGGGGCTCCGGCTCGCCGCCCTGTCGCTCGCCGGGCACCGGGACCCGGAGCGGTTCGTAGCCGAATTCTCCGGCAGCGAGCGGACCGTGGCCGAGTACTTGATGGCCGAGGTGCTGGAACGGCAGGCCCCTCCGGTGCGGGAACTGCTGCTACGGACCTCGGTGCTGGACTGGGTGACCGGCGAACTCGCCGACGCGCTCACCGGCGGCAGCGGCGCCGAGCGCGTCCTGCAAGACCTGGAGCGGGCCAACGCGTTCGTGTTCTCCCTGGACGCCTCGCGGTCCCGGTTCCGCTACCACCGGCTCTTCGCCGACCTGCTGCGGCTCGAACTGCGCCGCACCGCGCCGGACGAACTCGCCGCGCTGCACCACACCGCCGCCGATTGGCTCGCCGGACACGGGCACCCGGTGGACGCGATCCGGCACGCCCAGGCCGCGGGCGACTGGCGCCTGGCCACCCGCCTGCTGGCCGACCACTGGGCCGCGCTGCACCTGGACGGCCGGACGGCCACCGCGCACGATCTGCTCACCGGCTTCCCCGACGGCGAGGCCGCGGCGGACGGCGAACTCGCCGCCCTGTTCGCCGCCGACGAACTCGCCCACGGATCGGTGGCGGCGGCGCAGCGGTACCTCGGACTGGCGGAGCGCGGCGCGGCCGCAGCACCCGCCGACCGGCGCGACCACCTGCGGCTCCTGCTCGCCATCGTCCGGCTGATGCTGGCCCACCGGCGCGGGGACCTGCCGGCCGCGGCCGAGCAGGCGCGGCAGGCGCAGCGGCTGACCGAGGCCCCCGACGCGACGCGGCCCCCGCTCGGGGAGGAGCTGCGGGCGCTGGCGCTGATCAGCCTCGACAGCAGCGAGTACTGGACAGCCAGCTTCGCCGAGGCCCGGCGGCACCTGCAACAGGGCCGTGAACTGGCCCGCCGGACCCGGCGCCCCTACCTGGAGTTCAGCAGCCTCGCCTACCAGGCGGCCAACGAGTTCTTCCTCTCCTTCGACCTGGCGGCCGACCACGGCATGCGGGCGGTGGACCTGGCACGGCAGCACGGCTGGACCGACGAACCGGCCGCCGGGGCGGCTTACATGACCCTCGGCGCGGTACGGGCCTGGCAGGGACGGCTCGACGAATCGGAACACTGGGTGCGGCGCGCCGAACACACCATCAGAGCCGCCGCCCAGCCCTTGGCCGGGATGGGCATCTGCCATGTACGGGCGACCCTGGCGTCGGCGCGCGGCCGGAACGCGGAGGCGCTGGCCGCCTTCGAGGCGGCCGAGCAGCTGTCCGGACTCCTGGCCGCGCCGAACCCCGTGGCCACGTCGATGTACGGGTTCCAGTTGCAGGCCCTCGTCCGGCTGGGGGAGACCGATCGCGCCGCGCGGATCCTGAACGGGCTCGACCACGCGGACCGGGACAAGGGAGAGATGCGGATCGTACGGGCGATGCTGCGGCTCGCCCAGGGAGACCCGCGCGCCGCGGTCACCGCGCTCGCGCCGGTCCTGGACGGTTCGGCGCCGCTGATCTGGCGGGCCTGGTCGGCACAGGCGTTCCTGCTGGAAGCCATCGCCCGGGACAAACTGGAAGAGCCGGGTGCCACCGAACGCGCCCTCGAACGGGCACTGGACCTGGCCGAACCCGACGGCGTACTGATCTGGTTCCTGCTGCACCCCGCCCGCCACCTGCTGAACAGACACTACGCACACCGCACCCGGCACGCCTCCCTCATCACCGACATCCGGAACCTGTCCGCGGGGAGCGGCCCCGCCGCGGCCACGTGGGCCGCGCCGCCGCTGGAACCGCTCAGCCGCAGCGAGATGCGGGTGCTGCGCTACCTGCCGACCCATCTGCCCGCACCGGAGATCGCCCGGGAACTGACCGTCTCGCGCAACACCGTCAAGACCCACCTGCGCAACATCTACCGCAAACTCGGCACGCACGGCCGAGCCGAAGCAGTCGCCCGCGCCCGTGCCCTGGGCCTGCTCGCACCGTTCGCCCGCCCGCTGTGAGGCGGGAGCCGGATGCCTGCGACTTCGCGAACTTCATCGCGCCCGCCGCCCGCCGCCCGCGGATCCGTCTTCCGCCGCGCCCGATTCAACGGCCGGCGGGGCCTTGGGCGCGTGTGACGGAGGTGAGGGGGCAGTCGAGTTCGCGCAGCGGTATGCCGAGTTCAGCCACTGGATGCTCACCACTGCCCCTGCCACGTGAGGCGGCGGTTCGGCAGTATCGAGTACGGGGTCGGGACTGTCCCCCTGCGTCGGCGTGACCAGGCAGCTATCGTCGCCTGATGTCTGAAGCTCCTGAGAAGTTCAACAC